>CAXTRP010000006.1:0-25004 GCA_964246615.1 uncultured Caulobacteraceae bacterium
AACGGTTCGAAGATGTTTACCTCAGGCGCCGATCAGGCCGAATATGTGCTGATGCTGGCGCGCACCAATGCCGGCGTGCCCAAGCACAAAGGCCTGACGATGTTCATCGTGCCGCTCAAGAGCAAGGGCGTCGAGATACAGCCGGTCTACACCTTCCAGGACGAGCGTACCAACATCACCTATTACGACGGTGTCCACATCCCCGACAGCTACAGGCTCGGCGAGGTGGGCGGCGGGTTGAAGGTGATGTCGGCGAGCCTGGAGCTCGAGCACGGCGCCAGCTTCGTCAAGAGCCAGCGCCACATGCTGCACGAGGCGGAGACGCTCTGCCGCGAGACGATCCGCGGCGGTGAGCCGCTGATCGCCAGGGACGACACCCTCCGTCGGCTCGCGCGGGTAGCCACCCACGTCCAGCTTTCCACGGTGATCTATTATCACGCCCTGTGGTCGGCCACGGAGAAGAAGAACCTTCCTGCGGTGGGTCCCGCGTCCAAGATGTTCTCGTCGGAGAAGTTCCTGTCCGACGCCGCCGACCTGCTGAACCTCACCGCCCCCACCTCGCTCGGCAATGACGGACCCGCGGGGTTCATCAACCTCAGCTACCGCCACGCGCACGGCACGACCATCTACGGCGGCACCAGCGAGGTGCATCGCAGCATGATCGCCGAGCGCCAGCTCGGCATGCCGCGCACCCGCGGCTAGGCCCGCTCACCCCCGAAAGTTAAGACATGGCGGACGCTCCTCCTCTCCTCACCGCCGTCGAGGACGGCATCCTGATCGCCACGCTGAACCGGCCGGACAAGCTGAACGCGTTGAACCGGCCCTTGCTCGCACTGTTCGACGAGGCGCTCGCCCGCTTCCGGGACACAGCCGAGATCACGGTCATGCTGATCCGCTCAACCGGCCGCTACTTCTGCGCCGGCGCCGACCTGCTCGCCAACGACCACGAACCGGTCGTCTACGGCAATGGGCGGGAGACCGGCTCAGGGGTGCGCGAAATGCACCGGCGCGGCCTGCACGGCATGCAGCGCATGTGGGACGAAATGGAGGCCATCGAGAAGCCGATCGTCGTCGCCCATCATGCCACCTGCATGGGCGGCGGGTTGGAGATGTCGCTGTCCTGCGACTTCCGCCTCGCCGCCCGTAGCGCCCGCTACGCCTTCCCCGAAGGCGCCTTCGGCATCCTGCCTGCGTCCAACGGCGTCAGCCGGCTTACCCGCACCGTTGGGCCGCATTGGGCGCGCTACCTGCTGATGGCCAACCTCGCGGCGGATGCGGAGAAGGCCATGTACATGGGCTTGGTCCACGAGGTCTTCCCTGACGAAAGCTTCGAGCAAGACGTGATGGCCTTCTGCCGCCACCTGGCCAGGCAGAACGGCGAGCAGATGGGCACGGCCAAGCTGGCCATCGAGCTGGCGCGCGATGTGGGCCTCGCCCAGGGTCGTCACGTGGAACGGCTGGCCAACAGCGCGCTGATGCTTGGCCCATCCTACCGGGACGGCTTCAAGACGCACACCGACGGGATCGGGAGCAAAGCCAAGCCGGGCTGAGCCGTGGTGCGCGACCTGACGGGCGTAGACCCGCTCAGCGGTTCTTCCACTCCGGCTTGCGCTTCTCGGCGAAGGCCCTGCCGCCCTCGCGCATGTCTTCGGAGCGGAGCATGGCCTGCACGGCCGACAGCTCGAACATGCCCCGGATCGCCGGCTCCAGGCCCTGGCCGGCCGCCGACATCGCCATCTGCTTGGTCGCGCGGATCGACATGGGGCCGCAAGCGCCGATCTCCTCGGCCCAGCGCCTTGCCGCCGTCATCAGCTCGCCCGCCGCGACGACCTCGTTGACGAAGCCCAACGCCAGACCCTCCGCCGCAGGCACGCGCCGTCCGGTCAGCAGGATGCCCATGGCGCGCTTGTAGCCGATCTCTCGCACCAGCCGCTGAGGGCCGCCCGCCAGAGCCGCCAGACCAACCCGCGGCTCGGTCAGGCCAAAGCTTGAGCTGTCGGCCGCCACGATGATGTCGCAAGCCAGCGCCGTCTCGAAGCCGCCACCCAGGGCGAGGCCGTTCACCGCGGCTATGACGGGCTTGGTCAGCGAGAAGCGGGTGCAAAGACCGGCGAAGCCTGAGGCCGGCATCTCGTGAACGCCTCCCCTGAGATCGGCTCCGGCGCAGAAGGCCTTGTCGCCCGCGCCGGTCAGGATGGCGACCCGTTGCTCAGGGTCGGCCTCGTAGTCGTCGAAGATCGAGGCGAGTTCGAAAAAGGCGGCGGAGTTCAAGGCGTTGCGCTGCTCCGCCCGGTCGATCGTGACGATCGTCAGAGGGCCTTCGCGCGCCACCCGGGCGAAGCTGTAGTCCATCCGTTCCTACTCCCGCTTCGGCCGTAGAGTTACAGGGACTTGCCCGTCCAATGGTCAATCGGGCTCAGGTGTCAGGATCCGATGATCGCTCAAGCGATGCGCCTCAACTCAGGGCATGACCCGCCTAGCTGGAGACGAATTGCACTCACCTCATCAAGTGTAGGTGTTCCGACTGAGACAGCGCAGGCCCGGCCGGCCGGATACTTCAAGCGGCTGCCCAAGCGCGTCGACTGGAGCGGTGGCGCACAACGCCTGAGGTGTCAGCGGGCGGCGAAGCGGATCCCACCGTCGAGCCGCACCTTCTCGGCGTTCAGATAGCCGTTGCGGCACATCTCGACGGCAAGCTGGGCGAACTCGGCGGGGTCGCCCAGCCGCTTGGGGAAGGCGACGGTGGCGCCAAGCGCCGCCTTCATCTCGGGCGGAACCTGAGCCATGGCCGGCGTGTCGAAGATACCCGGCAAGATGGTGTTGATGCGGATGCCGAAACGCGAGAGATCGCGGGCGATCGGCAGGGTCATGCCGATGATCGCCGCCTTGCCGGCGGAATAGGCGGCCTGGCCGGCCTGGCCATCCTCGGCGGCGACCGAAGCGGTGCAGACGATGGCGCCACGCTCGCCATCCACCAGCTCGAGCGTCGCGGCGGCGGCGGCGAAGTGGGTGATGGTGGTGAACGTGCCCACCGCGTTGAGCGTGAGTACGCGGGCGAACTCGTTGACCGGGAAGCGCTTGATCTCGCCGGTGGCCTTGTCGGCCCTGATGGTCGCAGCCGCGTTGCCCCCGCCCGCGCAGGCGACGAGGATGCGCGCAGCACCGTTCGCCTCGGTCGCCTTGGCGAAGCCTGCAGCGACGCTGTCGTCGGAGGTGACGTCCACCTGGCAGAAGATTGATCCGGTCTCGGCCGCCGCCTTCTCGCCCGTCGCCGGGTTCATGTCGAAGATCGCGACCCTGGCGCCCGCCGCCCGAAGGGCCTGCACGCTTGCAAGGCCGAGCCCCGAGGCGCCGCCGGTGACCACCGCCGAGGTGGTCGAGTCGATCCGCATCATGCTTCTCCAGAAAAAGCGGTGGTCCGGCGGCGATACCATGGTCGGCCCGGGGGACAAGCCAAGGCTCAAACCCGCACGCCATATCGCTCCCGCGTCGTTCAGACCTCGATGTCGAGCCCGAACTTCTCCGCCGCCTGGGCCTTGAGCGTCGGCAGATAGAAGCTCGGGAAGCGGCCGGTCGACGGCTTGCCGGTCTTCAGCACCGCGCGCCCAAGCTGCATCTGGTGTACCTCGGACGGGCCGTCGGCCATGCCCAGGACCTCCGCGGCGAGCATCTGGTTACGCAGCGGCGTCATATTGGACACGCCCAGCGAGCCCATCAGGTGCATGGCCTTGCGGCTCACCGTGCGCGTGACCTCCGCGCAGCGCACCTTGCACGCGCCGATCCACTGGCGGCCCTCGGCCTCTCGACGCTGGTCGAGCAACCAGGAGGTCTTGAGCACCAGCAGCTTGAGCTGCTCGATGTCCATCCAGCATTCCGCCACGTCCATCTGGACGAGCTGGTGGGCGGCCAACGGCTTGCCCTTGGTGATCCGAGAGACGGCGCGCTCGGTCATCATCTCCAGCATCTTCTCCGCCTGGCCGACGGCGCGCATGGCGTGATGGATGCGGCCGCCGCCGAGCCGCGCCTGCGCGACCTCAAAGCCCCGGCCCCGCGGCCCGAGCAGGTTGGAGGCCGGCACACGACAGTTGTCGTACTTCAGGTGAGGATGGCCAGGCGCGCCATAGGGATCGGAGGCGAGCCCGACCTGGCGCACGACCGAAAGCCCCGGCGCGCCCTGGGGCACGATGATGGTCGAAAAACGCTGATAGACGTTTTCGGCCTCGGGATCGGTCTTGGCCACCACGATGATGAAGTCGGCCAGATGCGCGTTGGAAGAATACCATTTTTCGCCGTTGATCACCCACTCGTCGCCGTCCAACACGGCCTCGCAGGTGAACTGGGTGGGGTCGGACCCGCCCTCCACCTCCGTCATGGAGAAGCAGCTGTAGCAATCGCCGGCCCAGAGCGGCTTCAGCCAGCGCTCCTTCTGCTCAGGCGTGCCGAAATGGGCCAGGATCTCGCCGTTGCCGCTGTCAGGCGCCTGGGCGCCGAAGGTGACGGGGCCCCAGGCGGTTCGTCCGAGGATGAAATTGACATAGGCGAGTTCGACGGTGCTCAAGCCCGGTCCGCCGAGGTGGGGCGGCAAGTGGATGCCCCACAAGCCTTTATCCTTCACTATCCGCTGCAGCGGCTTGAGGATCCTGCGGCTCTTCTCGTCGTGACGGTTGTAAGGCAGGGTATGGTCATAGTCGAACGCCGCATCCATCGGCTCGACGTTCTCGCGGACGAAGGTACGCACCCAGTCAAGTGTCGCCTCGAACTCTGGCGAGAGACTGAAGTCGATCATGGGCGAGCCTTTCAGATCTGGGCGAGACCGTCGACGCGCAGCAGCGAGCCTGTGGTGTAGGATGAGGCGTCGCTGGCGTAGTACAGCGCCGCGGTGACGATCTCGTCCGGATGACCGAAGCGCCCGAGCGGGACGGGCTGCGGCTCGCCGGGCTTGGCCCAGCCCTTGGAAATGTCGGTGTAGAAGGCGCCGGGCGAAATCACGTTGAATCGCACTTCCGGTGCGAACTCCTGAGCGAAAGCGACGGACAGGGCGTTGAGCCCGGCCTTCGAGCCTGCATAGGGCCCGAACAGAGCTAGTGGGCGCAGGGCTCCGGTTGTCGAGACGCTGATCACCGACCCGCCGGTCCCCGCCTTCATCCGGGTCGCGACGTTCGCCGAGAGGCGGAACGGCCCCTTGAAGTTCAGCGCCACGATCTTGTCGAAGAGTTCTTCGCTGGTCTCCAGCGAGGACGGTGCGGTGGGAGACATGCCGGCGTTGTTGACCAGGACGTCGATTTTGCCGAAGCGGTCGTAGCTCTCGTCCACCAGCCGGTCGATCTCGTCCCAGCGGCCGACGTGAGCGGCGAACGCGAGCGCGCGCCGGCCCATGGCCTCGACCTCCGCCGCCACCGCCTGGCAGGCGTCGAGCTTGCGGCTGGCGATGATCACGTCGGCGCCGGCGGCGGCGTAGCTAAGCGCAATGGCGCGGCCGAGCCCGCGGCTGCCCCCGGTCACCAGCGCCACCTTGCCGCTGAGGTCGAACAGCTCGGCTGGAGTACGCACTTTGGGGTGAACCATGGCTGGCTTAGAAGGTCGCCGCGCGCGCGGTGGCTTCGGCCTGGGCGAGCAGCTTGAGGACCAACTCGCCGAACATGTCGCCATAGGCCTTGGGCTTTCGCCCGATCAGGCTCTCGGCGTATTTACGTTCAAGCAGCACAGCCAGCTTGAACTGGGCGAGCACGATATAGTAGTCGAGCTTGTCCACAGGCAATCCGGTCTGCTCAGCGTAGAAACGGACCAGCTCCTCGCGAGTAGGGAACAGGGCAGGATCGAAATAACCCTTCGGGATATCGCCGGCAGTGTCGCGTTCGCTGCGGAAGCCATAGATGATCCAGCCGAGGTCAAGCAGCGGGTCGCCGACGGTGGACAACTCCCAGTCGATCATCGCCAGCAGCTTCGCCTCGCCGCCATGAGCGAACATGGCGTTGGCGAAACCATAGTCGCCGTGGATGATCCCGACGCGTGGCGTCTCGATCACGTTGGCCCGAAGCCAGTCGCCGACGTAGGCCAAGCCGGGCAGGTCGCGGCCGGTATAGTTCTCGGTCGTCCGGTAGATGTCGAGCTGGTGCATCCACCGCTCCACCTGCCGCTCGAGAAATCCCTCAGGCTTGCCGAAACCTTCCAGGCCCACCGCCTTGTAATCGACCTTGGCGAGCTTGGCGATGCCGCCGACCAGCTCGAAGGCCAGCTGCCGGCGCGCATCGCCCGGTCGGTCGAACGGCTCGGGGAAGTCGGCGCCCAGGGCGACCCAGCCCTCCACGTGGCTCATCACGTAGAAGGCCGTGCCGTTCACCGTCGGATCGGTGCAGTGGCCAAGCAGGCGCGGCGCCGGCACGTCGCTGCCTCCGAGAGCGTCCAGCACCCGCGCTTCTCGCCCGAGGATCTTCTCGCTATCCGGCCGGGGAATGCGCGGCGGCCGGCGCAACACCGCTCGCTCGTCGCCACGTTCGATCAGGAACACCGCGTTGGTTGCGCCACCCGTGAGCATTCCCGCCCGCAGCGCACCGGTTCCCAGCGAGGGAACGTTGTCGTCCAGCCAAGCTTCAACCTTCGGAAGGTCGATCAGCCCCTCGCTCGTCTCAACGTTCACGCCGGCTTCCATCTTGATACATTGCGCTCATGTTGATACATATGTCTCGCTTTTGATTCAAGGGCAAGCGTGTTCTGATCGTCTGCGTGCCGCATGAAGACCGTTCACCAGGGGCCGGAGAAAACGCGAGCCTGCGCGCCGTCCAACGCAGCATGGCGCAGGCGCGCATCCTGGCCGCCGCCCGGACAGTGTTCATGGCCGACGGCGTCGCGGAAGCCTCGATCGACGCCATAGCGCGGCGCGCCGGCGTCGGGCGGGCGACCGTCTATCGTCATTTTCCCGGAAAAGATGCGCTGCTGATCGGCCTCGTGGAGGAGGACTGGGACCGGCAGGTGACCTTGTTCGCCAGGCTCGGGCGCGACGCCGATCCCGACGCCCATGCCGTCAGCGGATGGTTGCGGCTGCTGGTGCGCGCGACACAGGCGCGGCGAGATGCCCTCAGGCTATATTCAACGGTGCTGAGCGAACTCGCCGACATGGCCGACCGGCTCGCGGCGCAGCGAGGCCGTCTGATCGCGGCCCTTGGAGAGCACCTCGCCGCCTTCACCGATCCCCTGCCCCGCCGCCGTGTCGAGGCCATGCTGCTGGTGATGCAGATAGAGCAGTTCTGCGCCTATGCGGCCGTCAGCGCCACCGAGGCGGAAATCGATATTGCAACGGACCTGACGACCGAGCGCATCCTCGCCTTCGTGACCGAACCCCCGAAGCCTCTGAAATGACGAGAGCTCAACAGGCCTCTTAGCTAGCCGGATCGCCACACCGCGTGGTCGCCAGGATGCGGGTCGTATCGGCCCCCAGGCTCGCAACACGGCCGACAACCTTACGATCCCCGACCGGAGCAAAGCTCCGGCCCTTCCAGCCAGCCCAGCTACGCAAATGTCGCTCAAAGGCCTGTCGATCCTGGCTCAGAGCCTCGTGCAAGCGCCAGGCCGCCACATCCCTCAACGAAACGTCATAGCGACCGCCCATCCCGCGCCGCCAAGCCTCCCAAGCCACAGTCGCGGCGTGGATGCCCGTCAGCGGGTCGGCGATGGCGTCACCGACGAACCCGTCGTGTCCGCTCGCCGCGCGCAGCGCTCCGGAGAGCCCGGCGGCGACGCCGGCATCGTCCCCGAACCCGACCCAGTCCGCCGCGTCTTCTGTGGCGCCGTGCCCGGTGATGCTGATCCAGGCGAGGCCTGGCTGGACCGCGACGATCGTGCGCGCGTCGATCCCGTGCTGTTGCAAGGCGCGGGGGCGGGAGGCCTCCACCACGATGTCGGCCGTGCCGATCAGGCGGACGAGGGCGGCGCGATCGGCCGCATGGACCAGGTCGAGCGCCACGCTCGCCTTGCCCTGGTTGAGCAGGCGGAAGAAGGCGGCCCCGCCGTCACGCATCCTATCTGGTCGCCTTTTACTCTCCACCTTGATCACCTCGGCCCCCGCAAGGGCCAGGAGGTGCGTGGCCAACGGACCCGCCCACAGGGCGCTGAGGTCGAGGACGCGAGGCCTATTCCGGAGCGCGCCATGACGGCGGCGACCCGGTACGATGCAGGCGCCGGGTTCGTGGGCCGCATCCTGCGGCGCGACCGCTTCGGCGATCGCCAAGCCCATCGACCGGCCGCGCTGCACAAGGCTTGCAACGCCGCGACCCTGGATCGATCGCGACAGGCCGGCGTCGTCGGCGATCTCCTCAGGCGCGGCGTCCAGCCAGGCCGGCAGCAGCTCGCGATCCTCGGGTCGCGCGAGGTTTAGCGCCAAAGCGCCGTCGGCGGCCTCGTACAAGGCGCAGCCGCCGCCCGCCGAGGTCCGCCCCGGAACGCGCAGCCCGCCCAACGCCGCGCGCTCGCCCAGCAACGTTGCGCCGTCCAGCGCGGCGATGTCCGGCGACCCCGTGAGGCTTGCGAGCCGTCGGATGCCGGCGTCCGCGCCTGCGGAAAGCGGGATGGCAGGCGCCGTCGCCACAAGGCTCAGACCGGCTGGAGAAAGAGGCGCTTCACCTCGCGCCGGAGCAGCTTGCCCATCTCGTTGTACGGCAGCGCGTCGACGACCAGGATGCGCTCCGGCACGCGCGAAGAACGCAGCCGCGTCCGCACCATGGTGCGCAGCTCGTCGTCCAGGGGCAGGGTCGCGCCCGCGTGCGGGACGATGGCCACCACCACCGCCTCGCCCCATTCGATGGAGGGCGCGCCCACGGCGGCGACGTCGGCGATGGCGGCGTGGGCGATCAGCACCTCCTCGATCTCGCTCGGCGAGATGTTCTCGCCGCCGCGTACGATCACGTCGTCGGCGCGGCCCGAAAGGTGCAGATAGCCTTCCTCGTCGAGAAAGCCCGCATCGCGCGTCGGGAACCAGCCTTCGGCGTCCAGCGCGCTGCGCTCGCGGTACTCGCCTGAGACCTGCTCGCCGCGCACATAGACCTCGCCAGCCTGGCCCGGCGGCAGCACGCGGCCGTCCTCGTCGCGGATCTGGAGCTCCACCGTCGGCAAGGGGCGCCCGACCGATCCAAGCCTCCGTCGCGCCGCAGGATCGCTCGCCCCATGAGCGGCGCGGTGCTCGTCGGGGCCGAGCAGCGCGATGGTGGAGCTGGTCTCGGTCAGGCCGTAGGCGTTGGTGAAGCCGGTCGTCGGGAACAGGTCGAGCGCGCGGGCGATCAGCTCCATCGGCATCCGACCGCCTCCATAGGCGATGGCGCGCAACGCGCCCATCTCGGCCGGGGGCCGCTCGTCCAGCCTCGCGATGACACGTGACAGCATGGTGGGCACCAGGAAGGCGTTTGTGGCCCCCTCGTCCACGCAGGCGTCGATCCAGCCGTCGGCGTCGAAGCTCGGCAGCAGGATGATGCGGCGCAGGGCGTAGATCGAGCTCAGAAGCGCCGCGATGCCTGCGATGTGGTAGGGCGGCACCGACACCAGCGCCGCCTCCTCCGGCTCGGCGGCGGCGAATTCAACTGTGCCCAGTATATAGGAGACAAGGTTGGCGTGGCGCAGGATCGCCGCCTTGGGCGCAGCGGTGGTGCCGCTGGTGAAGAGCTGGACCGCTATCGCCGACGCGTCTTCAGCGGCCTCGATCGTGGCCTTCATCCCTCCTGCGACTGCGGCGACGAACGCCTGCCGCGTCTCGGCGATGTGCCCGCCGCCCGATCCCAGGCGCTGCACCGCCGTCTTGTCCCCGACCACGTAGGCCGGCGCGATGCGCCCGAGCAGGGCTGAGAGGTCGTCGGGCGCCAAGCGGTAGTTCAGCGGCACATAGGGCAGGCCGGCGATCGCCGCGCCGAACAGGGCGAGCGCCGCCGCCTCGCTGCCGGTGTCGAGCAAGGCCACGTGGCCACAGCCGCTGTCGCGGAACCGCTCCGCCGCGCACCGCGCCGCCTCCCACAGTGCGCTATAGGACCAGTTGCGGCCCTCGCAGGTGAGCGCCGTGCGAGCCGGCTCGGCGTCCGCCGCCATCTGGAGCAGGAGAGAGATGTTCACGTAGCCGCGCCCTTAGTCGGACGCAGGCAGCGGCTTGGCGTCCTTGGTCCGCAGGGCGACCCCATCGGCGGCCAGCGACCCCTGCCCGGCCTTGATGCAAAGCACCTCGATGGCGCCTTCGGCGTCCTGGTAGCGCTTGCCGGTCCTTGTACCTTCGGCGAAGGCGGGATCGATCGCGCCGCGCTCGCCAGACCGCTCCTCCACCATGGGAACGCCGCCGCAGGCCAATTCAGCTGGACGCCCGGCCTTGATCACCATCACCTCGGTGTCGCACACCCCGCTCTTCAGCTTGGTCCCCGGCTTCATCCTGTCACCCTCTCCCGCCAAGGCGGCTTGATCGTCCTACGGCGATCACGTCCGGCGCTCCAGGCCCACCAACCGGGCCGCCGACAAGATCGTTCTCGCGATCAGGCGCCGAACTGATTGAACGACGCCTTCGATCGCTCAACGAGCTGACCTCGCGCGCCGTCGCTGGCGATCACCTGTTGTCCAGTGCTTCGGAGCCCGCCAGATATCACGGCTTCAAGTTGCTGGCGTTCGCGGCGTTTTTTGCCGCTACATAGCCGAAAGTGAAGGATGGCCCGATGCTTGAACCGGCCCCCGGGTAACTTCGTCCCATGACCGAGGCGGAGGACGTGCCGGTCGCGTAGAGGCCGGAAATGACGGATCCATCCTTGCGCAACACCCGGGCGCTGCTGTCGGTGACCAGGCCGCCATAGGTGCCGACGTCGCCGGGGAAAATCTGGATCGCGTAGAAGGGACCCTGTTCGATCACGCCCAGGCTCGCTGACGGCTTATGTCCCGTGTCGCCGAGATAGCGGTCATAGGCGCGGCCACCCCTGTTGAAGTCTTCGTCCACGCCCTTGCGCACGAAGCCGTTGAACCGCTCCACCGAGGCGGTCAGCTTGGCGGGGTCCATCCCGCAGGCGCGCGCCAGTTGGTCGGGCGTTTCGCCCTTGCGCAAGAAGCCGCTCTCGAACCAAGTCTTTGGCTTCTTTACTCCAGGCATGCTTCCAGCCAGCATGTATTTGCGTAGGTACTGGCTGTCCATCACCAGCCAGCTCGGCACGGCCGGCGCGATCTTGTCGCGTGCGAACATGTCCTGGCAGAACTTCATGTAGGACTGGGCCTCGCGCATGTAACGCACGCCGGTCTGGTCGACGATGATGCTGTGCGGACTGGAGACGTCCGTCTGGACCATCGGCAGCATGTCGGTATGGCCGGGCGGCAGGGCGATCTGGGCGCCGACCATCTCCTCCATCTGCGCGATGGCTCCGCCGATCCGCATGGCCTCCTCGATCATCTCGCCGGTGTCGCCGGGGTTGGCGTTGGTCCACTTGGCGGAGGTGCCCGGCTGGTAGGTGTCGCGCATCCGCTGATTTCGCGAGAAGCCGCCGGCGTTGATCAGGACCCCACGCCGCGCGCCGATGCGGCGCTCCTGCCCGTCTATAACCGCGACGACGCCGGTGATCCCGCCCGCCTCGTCGGTCAGCAACTCCTTCACCCCGGCATTGGTGCGGATGGGCACGCCAGCCTTCAGCGTGGCCTGCAGCATGCGGCCCTGAAGTGCGGCGCCCGCGGTGATGTAGTGCTTGCCTGTCAGCTTCATGCCGATCCCGCGCAGCAGCATCTTGGCCATCACCTTCTTGCCGGCGGCGGTGGTCTTGAAGCGCGGGATTTTCATCGCCTCTTCGAGTGGGGACGGCAGCTGGAGGAAGTTGGGGCGGAGCTTCTTCCTCCATTCGCCGAGCTCGTTCGCATCGAACAACTCGGCGACCACGGTGCGCCCGGCCTCGGAGCCGCCGGGGAGGTCGTCGTAATAGTCCGGCCAGTAGGATATCCGCTGCAGCCTGATTCCCTGCTCGACCAGGAAATCGACCATGCGGGGCGCCTCTGCAAGATAGGTCAGCCGGCGCTCGCGGGTGCCCCCTGGGGTGTGTTCGGCGTCGGGACCCGCCAGGGCGTCCAGGTAGGTCGCGGCCGCATCATGGCTGTCCTTGACGCCCGCCGGCGCCAGGAAGCGATTGTTCGGGATCCACATGACGCCGCCCGACATGGCGGTCGATCCACCGACCAGATCGGTCTTCTCCAAGATCAGCGCCTGCTTACCCACCGAATGCATAAGCAGGGCGGCGCACATCGACCCGCCGCCGCTGCCCACGATCACGAAATCGAACGTCTCGTCCATGCCGAACACCTTCCGACCGATTTCACCCGGCTGGGCGGCCAAGCTCATCATCGCCCGCCGTCGCCGACCTGGCGGTCACGGTGGGGAACCTCGACAGGGCGGTCAATCAAACCCGTTCGCGCGACACGATCGCGCGCCATGTATACGTCCGGGCGATGACTGCCGCGCCTGATCCTCTTGCTGCTGCGACGCACCTTCCCATCAAAGGGCGCGCGGAGCGGCGGCGAGCCGTGCAGTCGCCGCCTCGCTTCCCCCCGCTATAGCCGCATGGACGTGGGCGCGCTTCAGCAGGAGGTGCGGTTCCGCTTCCTCGCTGAAGCCGATGCCGCCGTGAACCTGGATGTTCAGGCCGGCGGCGCCAAGCGCCGCCTCGATGGAGAGAAGCAGGGCAGCCTCGACCTGAACCGACGCATCCTCTCGTGCATCGTCGATGGCGACGGCCGCAAACGTCGCCTGGTCGATCGCGCCGCGCGCCGACATGGCCATGTCAGCGCAGTGGTGCTTGACCGCCTGGAAGCTGCCGATCGGCCGGCCGAACTGCTCGCGCAGCTTCGCATAGGCGACCGCCATGTCCAGCGCCGCACCGGCGATCCCCGCAAGCGCCGCCGCATCGATCAGCCGCGAACGAAGCAGCGCCACTTCATCCAAGGTGACGATCCGCTCACCCGGATCGTGCGCCACTCGCAGCGTCGTCACCCAGAGCCCGCCGATCGGCTCGCCCGCATCAGACGCCGGAGGACGGTGCAAAGCTCCCCCCCTGGCGTCACGGAGCAGGAGCAGATCGGCCCCTTCGCCGTCGACCACCACGATGCGCTCGCCCGCGCGATAGGCCGGAGCGACCCGCAGCGATCCGTCGGCCATGGCGGCGGCCTCGGCCCACGGGCTGATGCGGGTGGCGACCAGGGTGGCGAGCACCGAAGGAGCCGCAAGCCGGCGCCCCAGCCGCTCGGCGAGCAGCACCTCCTCCGCCGCGCCGAGGCCGGCTCCCCCTGCATCCTCGGGCAGGGCCACGCCGAACAGGCCGAGATCCGCCAGCCCCGCCCAGGCCTGTGCGGCCTCGCCGGCCCCCTCGTGCAGCCTCGCCAGCGGCAACAGCGCATCGAGCGGACGGTCGAACGCGGCGACGAGCTCACGCTGATCGGGGGTGGGATGATGGCGGATGGTCATGCGGGCTTGGGCATAGGCCGTCTTTAGGATCACCGCGCCGCCACAGCGTCTTGGCGCCGCGCGACATGTCCCGCACGCTCCGGTCGCGCAGTCGCGCGATCTGTCGCCCGCCATCAAGACGCCGGTTCGACCGGATGGTTCGAGGAAGACCGGCGGCGACGGGGAGCCTTGATGGCGCGACACGCCTCAGCACAGATCATCCGGACATGACCGACGGCTGGGACGAGACCGCCGATCTGGTGGTGATCGGCAGCGGCGGCGGCGCGTTGGCCGCGGCCCTGACGGCGGTGCGCCTCGGGCTGTCGGTGATCGTGCTGGAGAAAGGCGCCAAGTTCGGCGGCTCCACCGCCATGTCCGGCGGCATCCTCTGGCTACCGGGAAATCCGGTGTTGCGCCGCACCGGCGACAGCGACACGATCGAGGCCGGGCGCACCTACCTCGACGGCCTGATCGGTCCGGACGACTTGGCCTCGACGCCAAGTCGCCGTGACGCCTTCCTGCGCGCGATCGAGCCCATGGTGGAGATGCTTGAGGCAGAGGGGCTGCGCTTCTATGCCTGCAGAGGCTATTCGGACTATTATGACGAGCGGCCCGGCGGTCATGCCCGGGGGCGGGCGATCGGGGCCAGGCCCATCTGGGCCAGGCGGCTGGGGCAGGACGCCGCTCGGCTGATGCTGCTGCCGGGCTGGAACCTGCCGATCGCGACCGACGAGTTCGCGGCCATGTCGCTGGCGGGGCGCACGCTGAGCGGCAAGCTCATGTCTCTGCGCGTCGCGGCGCGGGCGCTGCGCCAGAAGCTCGCCGGCGCACCGCTGTACTTCCGCGGCGCAGCGCTCCAGGCTAGGATGCTGCTCGCGGCGCGTGCGCGCGGGGTAGACCTGCGCGCCGGAGCGGAGGTCGTGGGCCTGGTCGATCAGGACGGACGGGTCGTTGGGGTGCGGGTCAAGGCCCGGGGGCGCGACGGTGGAGAAGGCCTGGAGCAGCGGATCGGGGCCAGGTGCGGCGTGCTGATCGCCGCCGGGGGGTTTGCGCACAATGCGGCGCTGCGCAAGGCGCACCAGCCCGGTCCCGCCGGCGGCGATTGGACCATGGCCAATCCCGGCGACACCGGCGACCTGGTGGCGCAGGCCTGCGCGCTCGGCGCTGTGACCAGCCACATGGACGAGAGCTGGTGGCTACCGGTCTCGCTCAATGCGAAAGGCCGGATCGCCGGCTTCCACAGTCCCCAGGAAATGCAGAAGCCCTACTGCATCACCGTCAACGCCAGGGGCGAGCGCTTCGTCAACGAGGCCGCTTCCTACATGGAGATCGGTCAGGCCATGTACGCCCACGATGGCGTTCCCGCCTGGATCGTCATGGATGCGCGCCACCGTCGCTACTATCCCTGGGGAGCCGTGCCGCCGCGGGTGACGCCGGGAAGCTGGATCAAGTCCGGCTATCTGAAGCGCGCCGATACCCTGGCGGGGCTCGCTGCCCAGTGCGAAATCGACGCCGCCGGGCTGGAGCGCACCGTCGCCCGCTTCAACGGCTTCGCCGAAGCCGGCGTGGACCTGGACTTCGGGCGAGGCGGCCGCGCCTATGACAAGGTCTATGCCGACCCGCGTGTGAAACCCAATCCGGCGCTCGGCCCGATCGCCGAAGCCCCGTTTTACGCGGTCAAGATCGTGCCCGGCGACGTGGGCACGGCCGGCGGGCTGCTGGCCGATGAGCATGCCCGGGTGCTGCGCGCCGACGGCGCCCCCATCGCCGGGCTTTATGTCTGCGGCAACGCCTCGGCGCCCCTGTTCGGGCGCACCTATCCAGGGCCAGGCGCAAGCATCGCCGCCTCCTTCGCCTTTGGCTATATCGCCGCGCGCCACGCCGCGAGACCAGAGGCCGGGGGCCATTTGACCCCGGCGGCGAAGCAGGACTTCACCTGAACCGGATAGCCACCGTCCACCCGGTAGGCAAAATCCAGAAGCTCGCGACTTCGCGGACCCTGATTAAGAAACGAAACGCAACCTCGCCGGAGCAATCCACAGCCTTCGTCCCGTCTCCGCCGCCATGGCCGATGGCGCACTGCGGGAGGCTTTGCAGGCGCGTGACACGATCGCGCTCAGTACCGCTCTTAAACCTCGATCAGCACGGCCCCCGCCTGGCCGCCGCCGGCGCACATAGCAGCCACGCCCAGCCCACCGCCGCGGCGACGGAGGTCGTGGATCAGGGTGGTGAGCATGCGGCCGCCGGACGCCGCCACCGGATGGCCGAGGCTGCAGCCGCTGCCCGAGATGTTCACCGTCTCCTCGTCCAGCCCGAGCATCTTGCAGACGGCGACGGGAACGGAGGCGAACGCCTCGTTGATCTCCCAGAGCCCGATGTCGGACTTGGCCACGCCCGTGCGAGACAGGAGCTTGTTGATCACATCGATTGCGGCCATCCCGGTACGACTCGGATCGATGCCGATGGACGTCCAGCCGCGCACCTTCGCCTTCACGTTCAGGCCTTCGGCCTTGGCGATCTCCGCCTCGGTGAGCACCAGGGCGGCGGCGGCGTCGTTTATACCGCTCGAATTGCCGGCCGTGATGGAAAAGCCCTCGATCTCCGGGTGGATGACCTTGAGCGTCGCCATCTTCTCCAAGGTGCTGTCGCGGCGCGGATGCTCGTCGACCAGGAAGGTCTTGGTGGAGCCGTCGGCCATCAGCGCCTGTACGGGCACGATCTCGTCTGCGAACTGGCCGGCGTCGATCGCGGCGATCGCGCGGGCGTGAGAACGCACCGCCCAGGCGTCCAGCTCCTGGCGGCTCAACCCAGCCTCCCTCGCGGTGCTCCAGCCTACCGTGATCGACATGTCCTTGCAGGGCGCCTCGGGACTGTCCGGATGGGTCGGCGGGATCCACCAGTCGACCACCTCCTCGCCGCCCGGGACGGTGTACTGCATGCGGGGCATGGTGGAGCCCGACTGCACGCCGCCGGCGACCACGATCCGCTCCATGCCCGACACGATCGAGCCGGCGGCGACGCCGACCGAGGTCAGGCTGCCGGCGCAATGCCGGTTCAGCGCCATCCCACCCGCGCGCGTCAGACCGACCTCTACCGCCGCGTGCCGCGCAATCGCACCGCCGCCGGCAAGCGACTCGGCGAAGATGACATCGTCGACGGTGTCCGGTGCGACCCCGGATCGTTCGACCGCCGCCTTGAGCACGGTGGCGGCCAGCACCTCGCCCGGGACCTTGGCCAGCGAGCCCTTGCGCGTGGTCCCGATTGCGGTGCGGACCGCGCTAACGATGACGGCGCTTGGCATGGCCGAGCCTTCCTTTCGAGCGTGATGAGGGCGTAGGTTCCAGCTGGACCTTGCCGGATCACTCTTCAAGCACGCCTGAACCCGCATCGCCCCCGCGGATTCAACAGCGTTCCCATGACCCGCGAGAGGCGAAAGCCCTATTGAGGGGTCGCAATTCTCCAGGGAGACAGAATGCGTTTCGGCCGCTCATGGACGCACGTGGAGCTCGCCGCGCGCGATCATCGTGGGCGTCATCGCACGAGCTGAAACCGTCGTTCCCCTCCGACGCGCGAGCTTTACGCCGCCTCGCGCCCGAAGCCTGCGGGGTAGACCGACAGGTCGCCGGCGTAGGCGATCCCGCCTGGCCAGAACTCGCCGCCGCTGATCTTGCTGAAGTAGTGCACCGTGCGTGCGAACGAGCCGGCCTTGGAGCGGGGCTGCATGGCGACACCGCTCGGACTGCGGCCCATGGCGCGAAAGGCGAAATCGCGGATGGTGAAGGCCAGATCGTCGGTCTGCTGCGCAGTCAGGATCAGCTGGTCGCCGGGGCAGTAGCGCCTTGGCTCCACCTGCACGTCGGCGAGCGTGGCCCGTCGCATGGCGACATGGCCCGGGACGTTGGTCACCTCCGGGGAGTGCACATCTGCGTACCACTTCATGTACTCGTCATAGCGGCCGGCGACGTAGTTTCCGATCAGCACGCTGACGCCGGACAACGGCTGGGCCCGCCGCCAATTCGGACTGCCCTCCCAGTCGGCGTAGAGGCGGTAGGTGAACAGCCGTTCGGAGTCCGCCGCCGTTTCGATCAAGCCGGCGTCGCGGGCGTCGGCGAGCAGGGGCCCGAGCGCGGGAACGTCGATCTCCGGCGTCTCGGTGGAGACATCATAGAGGCTGCAGAACCTCCAGGGCTGTGCGATGTCGGGCATGATCTGCTCGACCGTCACCTCGTAGCGATCCGCACCTTGGAAGCCGCGGAGGTGCTGGAGCGCTTGGCGATGCGGCCCGTCGAACCAGGCGGCGTAGTCAGGCCCCCTCCCCTCGGAGACATTATGGAGGTGCAGCGTCGTGTAGAGCGCCATGCGCGTCCGTCCCCTGCCTGTCCGCCAACGCCGCACCGGAACGCGGCGCCCGCTCGCCTCGGCGGGCGGCGACACCTTGCCCAAGCCTGCTACGTCTATCAGGCGCGGCGCTGGCGGTGCGCCTGTCTCCGATCATATCGCCCGGATGCTACTCACGCGGCCCTATGGCGACAGGGACGCCTCTCTGGCGCCGGGGCGCGAAGGGCGTCCCTCGAACGTCGACGTCATGTGCATCCTGGACGAGCAGGCTCGTGGAGCGGACGACGCGGTTTGGCGGATGGCCGTCGTCATCGGGGCGAAAGCCGGCTACGCCGAAACCGAGACCTTCCACCCCGACCGGAAGGGCGGGGGCGCTGGGCGGCCGGCGACAGGCGCGGCCGCGCGACCCCGAAGCCTAACCTACGGCGGCGCAGTACTCGCCCTCAAGGCGAGAGACGAGGTCTGCGATGGTCGGAACATCGTCGATCAGGCCGACGCCGTGCCCGCCGCTCCAGATGTCCCGCCAAGCCATCAGATGGTCTGGTATCGCAGGCCGGAAGAGGCCGGCCGTCGGTGGAAGATTTGCGGGGTCGAGGCCCACGCGCTCAATCGACCCCTTCAGGAAGGTGGCCGTCATGCCTGAGACACGGTCAGTGGTCACCACATCGGCCATGGCTTGGGTGACGAGCAGGGCCTTGTAGGCTTCAGGCGCCCCCGCCTCCACCGTCGCCACGAAGCGGGTCCCCATATAGGCGAAGTCCGCGCCCAGGGCTTCCGCGGCGGCGACGCCGCGCCCGTCGCTGATGGCGCCGGCCAGAAGGATGGCTCCCCCCCAGGATCGCCGGACCTGGGGCACGAAGGCGAAGGGATTTGCCTGCCCGGTATGCCCACCCGCACCGGCGGTCAGCAGGATCAGCCCGTCCACGCCCTCGGAAGCGGCCTTGGCCGCATGACGCAGGGTGGCTATGTCGTGGAACACCAGGCCGCCATAGGCGTGTACGCGCCGCACGACATCGCCGGGCGCCCCTACGCTCGTGATGACGATGGGCGGCTTGAACTGCTCAACCAGGGCGATGTCGGCCTGGAAGCGAGGAGACGTCGTCTCCCTTACGACCACGTTGACTGCATAGGGGGCGAACTCTCCAAAGGCGGCCGATTCGCCGGTGATGCGCTCCAACCAGGCCTTGAGGATTTCCGGCGTGCGCGCGTTGGCGGTGGGGAAGGAACCCACCAGGCCCGCTCGGCACGACGCGATCACCATGTCCGGATCGGAGACCAGAAACATCGGCGCCACCACGACAGGCAGTCGCAGGCGCGACCTGAGATCGGCGACCGTGAGAACGTCTGTCATTTCGTATTCCTTGATCGATAGCCCTTGGCTGCGCGGAACTGCGCGATCAGGCGCCTCTCCAGTTCGGTGCGCGTCTTTCCATGAAGGCGCGAGGACCCTCGTGCGTGTCCTCGGCGCCAAGCCAGCGCTTGTAGGCGGCCAACTCGGACTGCCCGGTGAGCGCATCGGCGAGGGTGGGCTGGTCCAGTCCCCAGTAGGCCAGCTCCTTGGTCAGCCGAACGGCCAGGGGTGCATTGGCGAGAATGTCGCGGCAGAGACGCCGACCGGTCTCCTCCAGGCTGCCGATAGGAACAACCTCCTCCACAAAGCCGAGTTCACGTCCCTCGGCGGCTGAGATCGCACGCCCGGTCAGCAGCGGCGCCATCGCCCGCTTGACGCCGATCTGGCTCACCAGCCGGTGGATGCCGCCGCCAAGAGCGATCGCACCAACCCTCGGTTCCGGCAGACCGAAACTCGCCGTCTCCGCTGCAATGATGATGTCGCAGGCTAGCGCCAGCTCGAACCCGCCGCCGAGTGCGAGCCCGTTTACAAGGGCGATGACGGGCTTGTCCAGGTCGAACCGGCTCGCAATGCCGCCGTAGCCGCACTTGGGATAGCCGCGTGCGTCGTTCCAGCCGCCCAGGTCGCTCCCGGCGCAGAAGGCGCGGTCGCCTGCGCCTGTGAGCAGGCAGACCTTCAGCGCCTCGTCCGCGGCGAATCCGTCGAATGCGGCCTGCAGTGCGAAATGCATCTCCGGCGTGAGGGCGTTCCGCTTTTCGGGGCGGTTCAAGGTGATGGTCAACACCTGGCCGTCGACCGCGCTCAAGACCGTTTCACGGACCAAGCTCATCCTCCGCTGAACGCTCCCCGGCGCCGAAGCTTGCGGCTCAGGCCGCCGGGCTCTGCTCCGCTCCGGCCATCATCGCCTGCATGTCGATCTGGCCCGTCATGACCGAGCCCAGGAAGCCCAGGTCGGCGTTGAGCGCCACCCCGCTGATGTAGCTGGCCGCATCGCTGCCAAGGAAGATCAGCGGGTAGGCCTGCTCGACCGGGGTGGAGTAGCGGCCGCTGGGCTGAGCCGCGGCTTCAAGTACTGACGCCGGCACGACCTTCTTGAACTCGGCCATCATTGGGCTCTGGGTGGTTCCGGGCATGGTGCAGTTGATGCGGATGCAACGCTTGACCAGATCGTAGCAGCGTAGCATCGTCCAGGCGATCACCGCTTCCTTCGAGAAGCCATAGCCCTCCTGTACGACCTCCGAGTGCGCCTCGCACCAGGCGACGGCGCCGTCGTAGTCGGGCTGGGCGATGAACTCCATCAGCACCGGCATGCGCTGAGACCAGCCCAGGCCGCCATTGGAGGAGATGGAAGTGATCGATCCCCCTTCCTTCATCAGCGGCAGCACGGCCTCGGTCAGATGGCGCAGGCCTATGAAGTTGACCTTCATCAGGTCGATCGCAGGAAAGGTTTGAGGCAGACCGGCGCAGTTGAACAAAGCATCCACGGGACCGCCGACCTTGGCGACCGCAGCGTCGATCGAGGCCGGTTCGCGCAGGTCAACCTCGGTAAAGGAAGCCATTGGGACCTCCGATCGCTTGTAGTCGAACCCGTGCACCTCGGCCCCGAGCCGCACCAGTTCGCGCGCGGCGGCCTCCCCCATGCCGGAGAAGCATCCCGTGATGATGACCCGCTTGCCCGTGAAATCCCAAACGCTCATGACCTGTTTCCTCTGTTTGTCTTGCACGACCAGTAGGACTCGCCATTCGCGAGCGTCCATCGCGCGTCTAGTGAATAGAGCGAGCCGAAAAAGCCCCTCCCGACCTCGCAGCGAAGCATGAGGACAGTGTGCACCTCAGGCGACGGCGCCTGAGGCCTTGAGCGCCTCGATCCGGCCCCAGTCGAGCCCAAGCTCCATCAGGAAGGTCTCGGTATGCTCCGAGGCGAGCGGCGCCCGGGTGGTCTTGACCGGCGCATGATCGAACTGGACCGGCCCGCGGACCAGCTTCAGCGGAGGCCCGCCGTCAACCGCCTCCACTTCGAAGACCATGTCGTTGGCCAGCGCCTGCTCATCCTGCGAAAGTTCGACCATGGTCTGGACCGGCGCCCACTGTCCCTGCATCGTGCGCAGGCGGTCGCGCCAATAGGCCATCGGCTTCTCGGCGAACGCCTTCACAAGAAGATCGCTGGCCGCCTCCCAGTTCTTCATGAGGGCGTGGACATCGGCGAACCGCGGGTCGGCGGCCGCCTCCGGCAGGCCGGCATGCTCGAACGTGTCACGGATGAAGGGGCCGGGGGACAGGATCGACAGGACCACAGCCCGGCCGTCCGATGTCGGAAAGCACCCCAGGAAAGGGTTCCCCGGCGCGCCGCCGGACCTGGGCATGCGCGCCTGGGGATTGAGGCCAGTGTCCATCGCCATATCCACGGCCAAACCTGAGGCCCACCAGGCCGTGCTCATCAGGGACACGTCCGTCTCCACCGCCTCGCCCGTCATCGTGCGGTGATAGAGCGCAGCGGCGATGCCGCCCGCGATGAACATGCCCCCGATCGAGTCGCCGAACCCGCCGATCGGCTGCATGATCGTTCCCGGCACCTCCGGCGGCGTGATCGCGGCGCCCACCCCGCCGCGCGCCCAGAAGGAGCTGGCGTCGAAGCCGCCGGCGTCCCGCTCCGGCCCCTTGTCGCCATGCCCCGTTCCCCGCGCATAGATGATGTTGGGGTTGGCCGCCCGGATGTGCTCGATGTCGAACTTGTTCTTCTGGCGCACCGAGGCTCGATAATTGGTGAGAAAAACGTCCGCCGTCTTCGCGATCTCGTAGATCAGCTCCTGTCCGTCGGGGGTCGACAGATCGACGCCGACACTGCGCTTGCCGCGGTTCGGATGCTCCATCATGGTGTTGCGCTGCGGATCGATGTTCAATCCGGCGAGCTTGATGAAACCGCGCTGGGTATCGCCCCGCAACGGGTGCTCAATCTTGATTACGTCGGCGCCCCAGTCCGCGAGGATGGCGCCCGCCGCCGGCACGAAAGTGAATTGCGCGACTTCCAGGACGCGAACGCCCTTCATTACTTGGGTCATGACCGCCTATCCTGTGATCTGGCGCCGTTACACATCTGGATTTTTTCAGCGCCTGACTGATCGCCAACGGCCGGGCGCCGCAACGACCCGCCGCAGCCGGACATCAGACCGTCTCGGCCACGGCGACGGCCTTCAAGTCGACCGGGGACGCCGATCCCGGCATGCCGATCGTCTTGATCTGCGTGTATTCCTCAAATCCGGCCTCGCCCCATTCCCGGCCCAGGCCGCTCTGCTTATAGCCGCCGAACGGAACGTCCGGTCCGGACCAGAGGCCTCCATTGACGCTGTAGGTGCCCGCCCTGATGCGCCCGGCGATGGCCATGCCGCGGTTGAAGTCGCCCGTCACGACGCCGCCGGACAGCCCATAGATGCTGTCATTGGCGATCCGGATCGCGTCCTCGTCGTCCTCGAAGGGAATGACCACGAGCACGGGGCCGAAGATCTCCTCCTGGGCGATCTTCATCTTGTTGTCGACGTCGACAAAGCAGGTCGGCTCCACGAAGAAGCCGGAGCCCTTGTCGGTGGGAACGCCGCCGCCGGCGATCAGGCGCGCCCCCTCGGCCTTGCCGGCCTCGATGTAGCCCATCACGCGCTGGCGCTGCCGCTCGGAGATCAGCGCCCCCATGTAGTTGTCCTGATCGTCGAAGCCGCCCCACTTGATGTGGGCGTAGGCCTGCTGAAGGATCGCCACGCCCTCGTCGTAGCGGCTGCGGGGTAGCAGCAGGCGGGTGCAGTTCGCGCATCCCTGTCCGGCGTGGTAGATCAACATGGAACTGGCGACAGCCATCGCGAAATCAGGCGCGTCTTCCATCACGATCATGGCCGACTTGCCGCCAAGCTCCAGGAACACCCGCTTCAGGCTCTGGGCGCCCTTCTCCATGATCCGCTTGCCGACTGCGGTTGATCCGGTGAAGGTCACCAGGTCGACGCGGGGGTCGGTTGTCAGCATCTCGCCGAGCAAGGCGGGATCCTCGCCGGTCACCACGTTGAAGACGCCCGGCGGGAAGCCCGCCTCCTTCGCCAGTTCGCCGATGATGGCGCCCGACAGCGGCGTCTCGGGCGCAGGCTTCAAGATCACGGTGCAACCCGCGAGCAGGGCCGGCGCCAGCTTGCCGACATTGACGTAGAGGGGCACGTTCCAGGGCGTGATCGCGGCCACCACGCCGAACGCTTCGCGCCGGACGATCCGCCGCGACTGCATGAAGAAGGCCTCGATGACGCCCTTGTCCTGCTCCCACTCGAACTCGTCGAAGACCTTGAGCACGCCCTCGAAGGCGTCCAGCGCGAACTTGACCTGCGGGCCCATGACAGTGCCCAGGGCGGCCCCGGCCTCAAGGCGCACGATCTCGACAAGGCGGTCCTGGTTGGCGGCCATCAGTTCGCCCAGGCGCGCCACCAGGGCGCGCCGCCGGGCATGATCATCGGACCAGTCGGTGTGATCGAAGGCGCGGCGCGCCGCTGCGATCGCCTCCTCCATATCCTCAGCCGACCCATCGGCGGCTTCGGCGATCACTGCGCCTGTCCACGGGCTGATGTCCTTATAGGTCCGGTCGCCTGCGGCATTGCGCAGGGCGCCGTCCACATAAAGCTGGCCGGTCGCCAACATCGCCATGCTCGGTCTCCCTCTCTGTTCAAGTTCGCCGGCCGCCTGCGCGCATGGCGACAGGATCAAGATCAGCAACACGCCATGAAGCGCGCTTCAAACGCTTGGGAGACTTAGCCCACGCCCTACAGGGCGCCCAGGAAACCGGTTAAAGATCGCCGATACGATGCTGTTACGAGGAGGCCTCAATATGGGATGGGAGCTCCGTCAGCCCGGTGATCGAGGGGAGGGCTGCATACACCAGGCGTCTTCAATCCCGCGCCAAGAGCAGGGCTGTGGCGTAGACGCCGCCGCCGGAAGAGGCCACCGCCACCTTCGGATCACCAGAGATCTGGCGCGCTCCGCCGTTCCCGCGAAGCTGGACCACCGCTTCATGAGCGAAACCGAAGCCGTGCAGCCGTCCGCCCGCGATCTGGCCACCGCCGGTGTTCAGCGGCAGCTCACCCCCCAGCGCGATGCGCTGTCCGCCCTCGATGAAGCGGCCAGCCTCACCGACCTCGCAGAAACCCAGCCCCTCCAGCCACTGGCAGACGATGAAGCTGAAGCCGTCGTAGAGTTGGACGGTGTCCACGTCCTTGGGCCGATAATCCGTGTGCTTCCAGAGCTGCGTTCCGGCCTGGTAGCAGGAGTAGTATTCCGCCTGATCCCAGCTCAGCTTATCGACGCCGAACGCCATGGCGGCGATGCGGATAGGCGTGCACCT
Organism: uncultured Caulobacteraceae bacterium; assembly: GCA_964246615.1. GTDB lineage: Bacteria > Pseudomonadota > Alphaproteobacteria > Caulobacterales > Caulobacteraceae > CAHJWH01. The sequence continues at coordinate 24,478 of CAXTRP010000006.1, forward strand.
CACCTCGTCGAGCGCCTCGCCTGCGGAGACGATGATCACGGTGGATGCGTCGGCGTAGCGGTCGCAGTCGTAGATGCAAAGCGGGGTCGAGATCGGGCGGGACGCCATATACTCGTCCAGGGTCAAGGGCTCCTGGACGAGGGCGTTCGGATTGTTCAGGCCGTTCGCCCGCGCCGTCAGCGAAATCTGGGCCAGCTGTTCGCGGGTCATGCCGTAGCGATGCATGTGGCGCATGGCGAACTGCGCGAAGTCATTCACGGCGGAGTAGTGGTGGAACGGCGTCAGCCAGGAGGGCCAGCTGTCGATCCGCTCCGGCGAGGCGGCCGGCCACTCGTCCGGACGGGCGAGCGCCGCCGCCTCGTAGACGGTGCGAAAACAGATGACGTGGCGCGCCTGTCCGGCCTTCACCGCGCCGACGGCGGCGACCACCGCGCCGAGCTGAGAAGTCTGCTCCACCCCACCGGCGAAGAAGGTCGCCTTGATGCGCAGCGCCTCGATCAGTTCCTCGGCGCCGAGGGGAGAGAACC
>CAXTRP010000007.1:0-642 GCA_964246615.1 uncultured Caulobacteraceae bacterium
CCCGCCCAGCGCAGGACGCGCGGACGGCGGCAGCCGGGTGGCGGCGAAGGCGCGCTCCACCACCGCCACCGCCCGCATCACCGCTACGCCCAGAAAGGCCGCGCACAGGCCCAGCATGACGATCGCCAGGTAGTGGACGGTGTGCAGGGGCGCGACGGGCGCGGCGTGCAGCGAGTAGGGCGCCGCACCCGACAGGGCGGTGGTGGTCAGCACTGCGGCCACCGAGGCGGTCATGATCGCCGCCACATTCGCCACCGAATAGACGCCCACGATCAGCTCGAAGGCATAGAAGCCGCCGGTCAGGGGCGCTGCAAACGCGGCGGCGATGGCGCCGGCCGCGCCCGCACCGACCATGATGCGCAAATCGCCCCGACGCAGGTTCAGCATGATGCCGAGGCGCGAGGCGATGCCGGAGCCGATCTGGGTGTAGCCGGCCTCCAGCCCCACAGACGCGCCGCAGCCGTTGGAGATCATGGTCTGGGTCGCCACCAGCACGCTGTCGCGCAGCGACATGCGCCCACCGCGTAGCGCGTTGGCCTCCACGGGGTCCACGGGCGTGCGGGCCTTGCGCCAGTTGCGCCAGAGCTCGGTCAGCCCGATCAGCGCGCCCCCGGCGACGGGCACGAGCAGGTCGATGGGCCA
>CAXTRP010000007.1:652-5216 GCA_964246615.1 uncultured Caulobacteraceae bacterium
GCTGATCCAGTGCGATGTGGAACAGCGCGATGTGGGCGAGCTGGGTGATCTCGCTCATGAAGGTGACGAGCGCGCCGGCGACGGCGCCGACCATGCCCGCTACCAGCACCAGCAGCAGCTCGCTGGCGCGCACCAGGCCGCGGAGCTGGGCGAGCAGTCCGCGCGCCCGGGCGGGAAGGGGCTCGCGGATCGGCAGACTGCTGGCGACCGGCCGCGTCGCCTGACCTCCGAGCAGGGTCATGCCGCGTCGTTGAGGTCGGAGGCCCCGGCCTCGCGGCCCTCCAACACCAGGCGCACCGGCCGCCAGGCGCGACGATGGATCGCGCAGGGGCCGAGCGTGCGCAGGGCCTCCACATGGATGGGGGCGTTGTAGCCCTTGTGCGCGGCGAAGCCGTAGCCCGGGTAGGTCTCGTCCAGCTCCCGCATCAGCCGATCGCGCGCCGTCTTGGCCAGGATGGAGGCGGCCCCGATGGATAGCGACAGCGCGTCCCCGCCGACCACCGTCTTTACGGGGCAGGGCAGCTTGAAGGCGTAGTTGCCATCCACCAGGGCATGGGCGGCGGCCACCTGCAGGCCTTCGACGGCCCGGTGCATGGCGAGGCCCGTGGCGTGCAGGATGTTGAGTTCGGCGATCTCCTCAACCGAGGCGAAGGCCACGCACCAGGCCATAGCACTGGCCTTGATGTCCGCCTCCAGCCGCTCGCGGGCCTTGGGGCTGAGCTTCTTGGAGTCGTCGATCCCTTCAGGGATGCAGCGGGGGTCCAGGATCACGGCGGCGGCCGAGACAGGACCGGCCCAGGGACCCCGCCCCGCCTCGTCCACGCCGCAGACAGGGGGCGGGTGCAACGCCTCGAGGCTCAGCGAAGGGCGGCTGACCGCCGTCTTGACGGTGGACTTGACGGCGGTCGGTCTGACCGGCGCTTTCGCCGAAGTCTGGGGTCCTTTGGGCACGCCCCAGGGCATACGCCGCGTCGCGCGCCCGCGGAAGCGTGGCCTGATCGCCGCCGGTCGAAACCATAGGCGTGCGAGGCGGCTTCTCCTCAACGAACGGAGACCGCCCATGTCCAACCGCAACAGCCATCCCCACGCCGCGTCCGCCCCTACAGGCCCCGCCTCCTCGGCTCCCGCACACTCCGGCAAGGCCATCAGCGGCCTGAGGGTGGAGCCTTACGAGCACGGCGCCATCGTGGTCACCTCCAGCGCCGTGAACGCGCAGGGCTGGATCGACCCGGTGTTTTCCGCGGCGGGCGACAACACCTCGCCGCCGCTGGAATGGAGCGGGGTGATGGGCGCCGACAGCTTCGTGCTCATCGTCGAAGACCCCGACGCGCCCAGGGAAGAGCCCATGATCCACTGGGTCATCTGGGACATTCCCGGCACGGCGACCTCGCTGCCGGCGAACCTCGGCGACGCCGTGCGTCCCGAGGCGATCAAGCCGGCGATCCAGGGGCTGAACGGAAAGGGCGGCCATGGCTGGACCGGGATGGCTCCGCCGCTGGCCCACGGAATGCACCATTACCACTTCCAGCTTTTTGCGGTGAGCAAGCCGCTCGGCATGCGCCCGGACACCTCGTTGGAGCACCTGACGGAGGCGCTGAAGGGGATCACCATGGCCAAGGGCGAACTCGTCGGCTTGTTCGAAAATCCGGATCTACCCGCCGGAAGCTGAGCGGCCTGAGCCACGTGACAGGAAGTTACTGGGCGGTCGCGTCGTGTTGCGGCATGGCTCGCGAAGTCGCTTGGCGTGCTTGGTCGATACCGCACCAACTACGGCGCCGTCGCCCACTTGACCGTCTGTCCACAAGGCGGGTTCGACAATGCCGTCAATTTTCTAGGACGGAGCCGAACGGCGAAGGCCCGCCGCGAAGGGAACGCGGCGGGCGAGGTTTCTTATTGCTTTGATTAAAGGGGCGTTTCCTCCCTGAAACGCCGGTGGTCCGAACGTCTAAGCGCCGTAACCATCGCAATTCAGTAAAGAAGGCAAAATTCTGGTGAAGTCAACGCTTAAGCCTGAGGCCGAAATGGAAAACGCAAACCGCTTCCCAAGTCGGGCATCATTTTGCCGTCTGTGTAAAAAGTTGTTGGTTTCGGGGCTTGGAAAGGTGTCGCGGTGATGGTTGGAACACGTTTGCGGAGGCGCTCCCAGAGACCGGCGGCCCATCTCGCCATCGGCGGCGTGGCGGCCTTGCTTCTGATCGTCAGCGTTTGGGCGATCTGCCTGGCGCCTGCCTAGGCTGGTGGAGTGCCGAAACGACCACCGGGCGACGCTAGCGGTACTGCTGGATGCGAGTGGTGCGCAGGCCCGCAAGGCCGTGACGCTCGATGGATTGCTGCCAGCTGACGAACTCCTCGTCGGTCAGCTTGTAGCGCGCGCAGGCGTCTTCCATGGTCAGCAGTCCCCCGCGTACGGCGGCGACCACCTCGGCCTTGCGCCGGATCACCCAGCGCTGGGTGTTGGACGGGGGCAGATCGTCCAACGTCAGACGCGCGCCGGTCGGTCCGACCACATAGCGCTCGCCTTTGGCATCTCGCCGTTGTGCTTGGAGCATTTTTTACGCCCTTCCGATCACCTACAGGTTGGAAGATAGCGTATGTGACATAACGTGCATTTAACGCCGTTAGTAAAGAAGACCATAATCGTCATGTCTCTTTCTGGCACACTCAGTAGCCGTAAGAAGCAGGTTAACGGAGCGCGTCGTTTACTTTCGTTATTGCTTGATGCTGATCAAGGTCTGAAGCATCTGATCTGAAGTGGTGAGGATTTTGGTGGATGCGGCATAGGCCTGCTGGGTGATGATCAAGCCGGCGAACTGCTGGCTCAGGTCCACGGTGGAGGCTTCCAGGGTGGAGGGCGATATGGTTCCCGCGCCGCCGGACCCCGCAGTCTTCAGGTTGTACGTGCCGCTTGTGGAAGAGACCTGGTAGCTGTCGCCCGACACCGACTTCAGCCCATCGGGGTTCTCGAAGGTGGCGATCGCCACCTGGGCGATCTTGCGCGACACGCCGTTGTCGTAGACCGCCGTGACCGAGCCTTGGTCGTCGATGTCCACGTTGGTGAGGTTTCCGAACTGGGTGCCGTTGGTCTCAACCGACTGGATCACCGACGCGCTGGCGTATTGGCTAAGGCCTCCCGGCGCCTCGTTCACGTTGAAGGCGACGCTTTGGGCCGCAACGCCGAGCGTCGATCCCCAGGACACTTGGCCGGCCGCCGGCGTCGTCGCCGAGGAGCCGATGCTTAAGGTAGGGGTGGCCGCTCCTGTCGCTGTGCTGAAGGCGCCGGACTGGAACAGGCTGGAGTCCTTCAGGTCGATGCTGCCGTTGGCGTTGAAGGTGACGGTTCCGGTGGCGACCTGCCCGTCCATCAGGCCTGCGCCTTCCTGCACGTCGCTGGCGGGATTGGAGACCAGCTCCGCGTCCCAGGTGTTGGCGGTGGGGGATTTCAGAAGATTGAGCGAGAGGGTGCGCTGGCCGCCCTGGCTGTCGGAAATCGGGACGGGAATGGTGAAGTCCGGCTTGGTGCCGGTGGTGTTGTCGGCGTCATAGGCGGCCATGCTGGTGGATGCGCTCGCCGAGCTGTAGGTCCCTCCGGTCTCCGCGGCGTTGATGGTCTGGGCGGCGTTCAGGTTGGCGTTCAGCGACAGCGTGGTGGTGGGGGTCGCGGTGCCGCCCACATCGCCCACGTTGATGGTCTCGAGCGCGGAGAGGTTGGAGGGGTCCACCGTCACCGAACCGTCCGCGTTCACCGGCCAGCCCTGCAGGTACTGGCCCGCGGCGTTCTGCAGATAACCGGCGCTGTCCAGCGTGAAGGAGCCTGCGCGGGTGAAGTTGCGTGTGTCGGTGATGGTGGGATCGGACTTGGTGGTGGTGACGAAGAAACCTTGGCCGGAGAGCGCAAGGTCGGTGTTGGAAGACGTCTGCTGCAGATTGCCCTGCTGGGTGACCAGCTGGCGGGTCGACGCAAGCACGCCGCCGGAGTCGTATTGACCAACGACGCCGGAACTGGTGACGATGTCTCCAAATTCGGTGTCGACACTCTTGTAGCCGACGGTGTTAGAGTTGGCGATGTTGTCGGAAATGGCCGACAGCGCCGCCGAGTTGGCGATCAGGCTCGACACGCCAGTGAGCAGGGCGGTGTTGATGCTCATGATGAAGCTCCTTGACGAGGCGAAAGGGGTCGGGACGGCGTTAGCGGTGAGGCAGGCGTAGTGCTCATGAGCCGCCCACGTTGGTGATCGCGGAGAGGGGCACCTGGCTTGAGCCCACGGTGACCATGGTCGTGCCGTTGACGCTCTGGACGGAGCTTGCCGTGCCGCTTACCGAAAGGGTGGGCGTGATGGCGCCGCCGCTGGAGTCCTGGGCCGCCACCGACAGGGTGTAGGTTCCGTCCGGCAGTTGCACGCCGGAGCTGGACTTGCCGTTCCAATTGAAGGTGTCGGCGCCGGCCGCAAAGCTTGGCGCGGTGCCTGTGTAGACCACTTGGCCCGTCGAGTTGCTGACCGACACCGTGGCGTTCGAGGCTGCCGAGGGCAGGGTGTAGGTCCAGTTCGCCTGACCGTTGCTGAGG
>CAXTRP010000007.1:5226-24945 GCA_964246615.1 uncultured Caulobacteraceae bacterium
CTTGCCGATCAGGCCGACCGCGCTGGACACCCCCGACGAAGGCGAGGCGCTGACCAGTTGCTGGAGCAGCTGGTTGGACAGCAGCTGCTGCTGCACGCCGGTCATCTGCACCAGTTCGGTGGTGAACTGGTTGGGGTCGAGCGGCGAGGAGGGGTCCTGGTTCTTCAGCTGGGTGGTCAGAAGCGTCAGGAAGCTCTGGTAGGACGTGGACAGGCTGGCGGCGCCGCTGGCGATGTCTGCGGTCGTGCCCGTCGTGGCTGCAGCGGGGGTGCTCGCCGGCGAGGTGGTCGTCGGCGTGGTCTGGCTGGCCACGAAGCTGCTGATGCTGGTGCTCATGGGCGGCTCCTCAGATCCGGATGTCGAGGCGGCTGTCCCCGCCGCCCGACCACGCCGCAGTGTCTGCAGCCGTGGAGGACAGCGGGAGGTCGCCCACATTGAAGGGGGTGCTGGGCGTCCAGCCGCCGCCCGACTGGCCCGAGCCGCCGCCAAGCCCGCTTTGCAGGTTGAGCGCGGTTTGCTGGACGACGGGATGCGGGGCGTTCACAGCGGAAAAGTCGAAGCCGTTGGCCGGAACGGAGAAGCCCGCCTGCTCAAGCACGCTTCGCAGCTCGCCGGCATGGGCGCTGAGCGCGCTGGCGGTCTGCGGGTCGGCGAAGGCGAGGGCGGCGGTGAGCTGGCGGTTCGCGCCGATGGAGACGGTGACGTCCACCTGCCCCAGCCCCAAGGGGTTCAGCTGCAGCTTGAACTGGCTGGATCCGGTGCTGACCCGGGCCGCCATCTGGGCGGCGAGATCGGCGGCGGAAGCGGAGAGGGGCGCGGCCTGCGCGCCGGCTTGCGGTGTGGTGGGCGTGTCGGCGAGCGTCGGCGCGAACCCTGCCGTCCCCGCTCCCGACTGGCCCGCATCCAGCGTCGGCCCCGTCTGCGCATCGCCAGTATCGCCGCCCGGTGTGTCATCGCCCGCATCGCCGTCGTCTCTTGCAGCAGCCACGAGCGCGACGGGAGCGGCAGGATCGGGAGGTTCAGCCGCCGGTGTCCTGTCGGTCGCCCCGACGGCGGCCTTGCCGTCCGGCGCAGCCAGCGTGGCGGCCGACTTCAGCCTGCCGGTCGATCCCGCCGAGAGGCGTGAGACCACAGGCGAGGACACGACCTGAGCGGTCACGTGGGTGGCGCCGGTCCCTGCCAGTGCGTTCAGCAGCGGTTGGGCGGGTGAACCGTCGGGCGAAACGCTTGGCGGAGCGCCCACAGCATTCGACGCGGACCCACCCGTCCGGGCTACCCCGCCGCTTGCGTCCGTGACGGCTTCCTTACCGGCCTCTGCTCCACCCTCGTCGTCATCTGGTCCCCCCTCACGGACGGGAGCGAGGGCGGCGGACAGCTTTGCGGAGGGCGCCGCTCCCAAAAGGGACGCTGCCGGCACGGTGGAGGCGCTACCGGGCGTCGCTGTGACGCTTGCAGCGCCCGCGCCTAGCACAGGTGGCGATGAGGCGATTGGCGGGCTCGGAGGGAGGGGTGCAACCAGGGGCAAGGTCGGGCCGGTGACAGCGCGGACATCGTCGCCGGTGCGCAGACCATCCTTCTGGTCGTCCGTCGCTGGCGCGGCTGGGACCTGCGGCGTGGTCTTTGTGGCTTTTGCGTTAGGCGCGCGCGATGTCAGCGCCGCGGCGCCCAGGTTGGCGCCGGTGGCGTCCGCGGCGTCGCCGCCCCTTAGAAGCGTATCAAAGCCGGTGGCTCCCGCCTCGCGCCGCCGGGATGCAGCTGAGGGCGGCGGCGAGGGAGCTTTGGACGGCTGGCTGGTGGCGATGAGCGACATCGGCCCTCGCCTCGCAACCCCTGCGCCAAGCTAAATTAACGGTCCGGGCCTTGGCGTGCTTGGTTTACGGCCCGCTCGATTAACCCACGCCTAGGGTCAGGCGGCGGTTTCTGCCGCCTTCCCGGCGTCCGGCGTCAAAAGCTGCCGGGCGTCAGCTCGTTGGGTCAAAGGCGTGTGGCCCGATCATGTCCCATGCCAGCGGCTCGCCCCGCTTCAGGTCGCGCGCCGCCGGACGACCCAGCACCTCGTGCAGCACGCCTGGCGGCAAGCCGAAGCCGGGGCGGATCGAGCGCACCTGATCGCGGGTCAGCGGCGCTCCCTGCGCCACGTCGGCCACCACATAGAGGGACCGCCGGTAGGTGCGGTTGGCGCTTTCCTCCACGCCGCGGGCGTAGCCGGCCTCTCCCAGCGCTGAGTGGGCGTCGCGGCAGTCGCGCACCAGCTGCGCCAGCTCCTGCGGCTCCAGCGAGAAGGACGAGTCCGGACCGCCGTCTGCGCGGTCCAGGGTGACGTGCTTTTCGATGATGGCGGCGCCCAGCGCCACCGCCGCCACCGCCGCCACTGTTCCCGGCGTGTGGTCCGACAGTCCCGTCACGCAGCCGAAGTCGACGGCGAGGCGCGGGACAGCCCCAAGCTTGGCGTCGGCGAAGCGGGCGGGATAGGCGCTGACGCAGTGAAGCAGCGCCACCTCGCCCGATCCATGCGCCTTCGCCGTCGCCAGCGCCGCTGCAATCTCGTCGCGGCTGGTCATGCCGGTGGAGATGATCAGCGGCTTGCCGGCCTGGGCCGTGCGCGCGATCAGCGGCAGGTCCACCGCCTCGAACGATGCGATCTTGTAGGCGGGGGCGTCAAGTCCCTGCAGCAGGTCCACAGCCGTCTCGTCGAACACCGAGGAGAAGATGGCCAGCCCTTGCGCCCTTGCATGGGCGAAGAGCGGCGCATGCCAGGCGTAGGGGGTGTGGGCTTCGGCGTAGAGTTCGTAAAGGGTGCGCCCGGCCCAGAGGCCCTGCTCCAGCCGAAAGCCCTGGCCGTCGTGATCCAGGGTGATGGTGTCAGGGGTATAGGTCTGCAGCTTCACCGCGTCGGCGCCCGCGTCGGCTGCGGCGTCGATCAGGCGGCGGGCTCGATCGATGTCGCCGTTGTGGTTACCCGACAGCTCGGCGATGATGAAAGGCGGCGCAGCCCCCCCGACTCGACGTCCGGCGATCTCGAAAGCGGGGGCGGCGGAGGCGGGCACAGGCGGCCTCTTGGACGGTGCGTCCAGTTGGAGTTCAGGCGGGTGGCGACAGTCTCCCGCGTCGGCGTTAACGCTTTGTCGCTAATGCGGCGGATGAGGTTGCGGCATGATCGAGCTGCGTGATCTGGTGGACGGCGACGTCCACGACCTGTTCCGCTGGCGGCGCGAGCCGGAGGTGGACCGCTGGATGTACGAGCTGCCTCCCGAGCAGTTCGCAGCGCACCAGGCGTGGTTCGATCGCCTGCGCGAGGACCGTGGCCGGCGGGATTGGATCATCACCCTTAACGGTCAGTCCTGCGGCGCGCTGACCCTGATCCGCATCTCCCCCACTCAGCGGCGGGCGCAGTGGGGATGGTACATCGGCGAGGCGGATGCGCGCGGGCGCGGCGCGGGCCGGGCGGCGCAGGCGCTGGGGCTGGACCGCGCCTTCGCCGAATACGACCTGCACAAGATCTGGTCGGAGGTGCCGGCCGGTCATGAGACCGCCCTGAAGGCCCAGGCCGCCGCGGGTTTCCGCCGGGAGGGGTACCTGCGCCGCCACGCCTTCAAGCATGGTGAGTTCAAGGACGTGGTGCTGATGGCCATCCTGGCCGACGAATGGTCCGTGGGTCGCGACGCCATCCGCCGCGACCTGATCGGCTCGGGCATGATTGCCGGCTGAGCCGCACTCCCGGATTGCGCACGGGAAGAAGGAGTGCTTTGGCGGGAGCATGAAGCCCGACACCATCGCCGGCCTGTCCATATCCCGCCTCGAGCGCGTCACCGAGCTGCTGCAGGAGCGATACGTGGGGCCCGGCAAGATCGCGGGGTGCCAGGCCCTGGTCGCCCGCCACGGCGAGATCGCCTACGCCCGCTCCTTCGGCAGCATGGATCTCGCTCGGGCCAAGCCGTGGGCTGACGACACCGTGGTGCGCATCTACTCGATGACCAAGCCGATCGTCTCGGTGGCGCTGATGATGCTGTGGGAGCGCGGCCTGTTTCAGATCGACGATCCAGTGGTCAAGGTGTTGCCGGAGTGGGCCGAGCAGCGGGTCTGGGTGTCGGGCGAAGGCGAGGCGATTCAGACCGAGCCGTTGCACCGGCCAATCAGCTTTCGCGACCTGTTGAGCCACACCGCCGGCCTCACCTATGGGACGCTGCTGCAGACGCTGGGCATCGCCGGTGTGAGCCATCCTGTGAACGCCGCCTACGGGGCGCTGCGCGTCCGTATGGAGCAGGAGGAGGACATGGACGTCTTCGTCGGCAAGCTCGGATGCCTGCCGCTCCGCTATCAACCGGGACGGCAGTGGATGTACTCGCTGGCGACCGATGTAGTGGGCGCCTTGGTGCAACGCATCTCAGGCCAGGAGCTCGACGCCTTTCTTGAGGCGGGGATCTTCGGCCCTCTTGGGATGAAAGACACCGCCTTCCATGTGCGGCCCGAGAACGTCGATCGTTTCGCAGCCTGCTATAGCCGCGGCGCCGTCAAGGCCACGGTTCTGGCCGACGACCCGGCGACCAGCCCCTACCTCGAGAAGCCGTTGTTCCTCTCAGGCGGCGGCGGGCTGGTGTCCACGATGGCCGACTACCACCGGTTCTGCGAGATGCTGCGACGAGGGGGCGCGCTCGATGGCGCCCGGATCATCGGGCCGCGCACCTTGGCGCTGATGACCGGCAACCACCTGCCGGGCGGCAAGTCGCTGGCGGAACTCGCCCTCGATAGCTTTTCGGAGACCACCCCGGTGGGCGTCGGCTTCGGCCTGGGCTTCGCCATGACCAACGACGGCGTGCGCGCCGGTTCACCCAGCCAGGGCGACTACTACTGGGGGGGCGCGGCCTCCACCATCTTCTGGGTCGATCCGATTCAGGACCTGATCGTGATCTTCCTGACCCAGCTGACGCCGTCCTCCACCTTCAACTTTCGGGGCCAGCTGAAGAATATCGTCTACGCCGCCTTGGAGGACTGACGTCAGGGCTTTTCCAGCCGCTGCAGCAACCGGACGGCCCGGGCGCGGCCCTCGCCCGGAGGCTGGCCGAGCGTAGCCGACAGCGGGCCGCCGATCAGGCTGTCGGCGAAGGCCAGCGAGGTCACCAGGCGCACCGTGTCGCGCGCCCTCGTTGCTGCATCCGGGCCGGGGCTCAGCTGCGCCAGGATCGTCACAAGGGCGTCGACCTCGCGCATCAGCCCTTCAGCCACTCGCGTCTCGCCGGTCAGGGCGGACCAGGCCACCAGCATCGCGACGCCTCCCGGCCCATAAGCCTCGAACACGGCGTCGACGATGACGGGGATGTCCGCCCGGCCGGAAGCGTGGCGCTCCACCAGATCGGTGACCGTGCGGGTCAGGTTCAGGAGCAGGGCGTCGGACAGCTGCGCCTGGAAGGCCTCGGCAGAGCCGAAATGATGGATCAGGTTGGCGTGCGACATGCCGAGCGCCGCACCGACGGCCTTTAGGGTGATGGCTCGCGGCCCGCCCTCGACCAGAAGTCGCTGGCCGATTTCCAGGGCCTCGCTGCGCACCGCCTCGGGTTTGCGGCGGCGCTCCCGGCTATCGGATGTAGTTGACATCAATGTCAGTTAGCTCATGATCTGCGCCAACGGAAGGAGCGCTCGACTGTGTCTTGGCGGATGGAGCTGCAGGGCCGCACGGCGCTGGTCACCGGCGCGGGCGGAGGGATCGGGCGGGCCGTGGCGGTCGCTCTTGGCCGCCGCGGCTGCAATCTGGCCCTGGCCGACCTGAACGAGGCGGGGCTGGAGCAGACGGCGCAGGAGGTCGGCTCCAGTGTGCAGGTCACTCGCCACCGGCTCGACGTGGCGGACCCGCAGGCGGTGACCGCGTTCCCTGAGCAGGTCCTGGCGGGTCATCTGGGCGTGGACGTCCTGGTCAACAACGCGGGCGTCGCGCTCGGCGGTTCGTTCGAACAGGTGGCCGCAGCAGATTTCGAGTGGCTGTTCTCGATCAATTTCTGGGGCGTGGTGCGGATGACGCGCGCCTTCCTGCCCGTCCTTCGCCGCAGTCCGGACGCGCGGTTGGTGAACCTGTCGAGCGTGTTCGGCCTGATCGCGCCTCCTGGCCAGACAGCCTATGTGGCCAGCAAGTTCGCCGTGCGAGGCTTTTCGGAATCGTTGCGCCATGAACTGAAAGGCTCCTCGGTCGGCGTGACGGTGGTCCATCCCGGGGGAGTGGCCACCGCCATCGCCCGGAGCGCGCGGCTTCCGGCCGGGGCGCCCCCGGAGCTGATCGCCCAGAGGCTCAAGTTTGCAGAATCCAAGCTCCGCCTGTCGCCGACCATCGCTGGCGAGACCATCGTCCGCGCAGTGGAGCGACGGCGTCCGAGGGTGATCGTGGGGACCGACGCCAAGATCGCCGCGACCGTGGAGCGGGTCGCGCCGGTATCCTATTGGGCCGTGCTCGGCCGGGCGTCGGGCCAGTGAGGCGGGCGTTCGCCTGGCTCCTCGGCGGTGCGGCCGCCATCGGCGCGGTTGGGGCCGGATCGGCGGCCTTCTCCGGGCTCATGGCGCGCCGGGTGGAAGCCGCCGTACCGCCCCAGGGCCGTTTCATCGACATCGCTGGCAATAAGATCCACTACCTGGACGTCGGCTCGGGGCCTGCCATCCTCATGGTGCACGGCCTTGGCGGCCAGATGCGCAACTTCACCTACGCCTTGGTGGACCGTCTCAAATCCGACTTCCGGGTCGTGGTCATGGAGCGTCCAGGCGCGGGCTATTCCAAGCGGGCTGCGGGCGTTTCCGCTCGCCTCGGGGTCCAGGCGGATGTCGTCGCGGAGCTGATTGCGGCCCTGGAGCTGGACCGGCCGCTGCTCGTCGGGCATTCGCTTGGTGGTGCGCTTTCCCTGGCGGTGGCGCTGGAGCATCCGGAGGCTGCGAGCGGCCTGGCGCTGATCTCTCCCCTGACCCAGCCCCAGGATGGCGTCCCGCCAGCGTTCCGGGTGCTGGCCATCGCGTCGCCGCGCCTTCGCCGGCTGGCGGCCTGGACCCTGGCGACGCCGCTCGCGATCCTGCGCGGCGGGCGGGTGCTCAGCACGGTGTTCGGACCCGAGGCGCCGCCCGCCGACTTCGCCACCCGAGGCGGCGGCTTGCTCGGCCTGCGGCCCCGGAGCTTCTACTCGACGTCCACCGACCTGATGGCCGTGAACGAGGACCTGCCGGGCTTCGCCGCCCGCTACGGAACCTTGCGCCTGCCCACAGGCATCCTGTTCGGCTCGGACGATCTGGTGCTCAGCGCCGAGGCGCATGGACGCCGGATGATCGACCAGGTCCCTGGCCTCACCTATGAGACGATCCCCGGCGGCCACATGATCCCGCTCACCCAGCCCGAGGCGGTGGCGGGCTTCATCCGTCGCATGGCTGTCCGCGCCGCTGGAGCGGGGCCATGAGCGCCACGCATTTCGACGTCATCATCATCGGCGCGGGTCTCTCCGGCGTGGGTGCAGCGCACCACCTCCAGGCGCAGTGCTCCAGCAAGACCTACGCCATCTTAGAGGGGCGCCAGGCGATCGGCGGCACCTGGGACCTGTTCCGCTATCCGGGCATCCGCTCGGACTCGGACATGTACACGCTCGGCTACGCCTTCCGGCCCTGGGAAGAGGCCAAGGCCATCGCCGATGGACCCTCTATCCTGCGTTACATCCGCGACACGGCCAGCGATGGCGGCATCGATCGCCACATCCGCTTCGGCCACAAGGTCATGGGCGCCGAATGGTCGTCGCAGGCGGCGCTCTGGACGCTGGATGTGGACCGCGGCCCCGACGAGCCGCCCGCGCGGTTCACGTGCGGCTTCCTGTTCACGTGCACCGGCTATTACGACTACTCCGGCGGCCACATGCCGGACTTTCCAGGCGCGGAGCAGTTCGGCGGCCGGCTGGTCCATCCTCAGCAGTGGCCGCCAGACCTGGATTACGCGGGCAAGCGGATCGTGGTGATCGGCAGCGGCGCAACCGCGGTGACACTCGCCCCCGCTCTTGCCGAGACCGCGGCCCACGTCACCATGCTCCAGCGGACGCCGACCTATGTCGTATCGCGCCCGTCGGTGGACCCGGTGGCCGAAACGCTGCGGGCGCGCCTGCCAGCGAAGCTCGCCTACAACCTGATCCGCTGGAAGAACGTGCTGTTCGGGCTGCTTTTCTACAATCTTGCGCGAAAGCGGCCCGAGCGCACCCGCGAGCGCATCCTGGGCTGGGTGCGCGATCACCTGGGCCCCGACTACGACGTCGCCTCCCACTTCACGCCGCCCTACGATCCCTGGGACCAGCGGGTATGTCTCGTGCCGGACGCGGATCTGTTCAAGGCGCTGCGGAGCGGCCGCGTAGAGGTGAAGACCGACCACATCGACCACTTCACGCCCACGGGCATCCGGTTGAGGTCGGGCACGATCCTGGAGGCGGACATCGTCGTTTCGGCTACGGGCTTGCGGCTGCAACTGCTCGGGGGCGTTCAGGTGCGCGTCGATGGGGAGCGCGCTCCCCTGGCTCAAAGCATGGCCTACAAGGGCGCCATGTACAGCGGCATCCCCAACCTGGCGTCGTGCTTCGGCTACACCAACGCTTCCTGGACGCTGAAGTGCGACCTGACCTGCGACTACGTCTGTCGGTTGCTGAACCATATGGACCGGCGCGGCTATGACTTCGCCGTCCCACGCCGTGACCCATCGGTCGGCGAGGAGCCGATGCTGAGCTTCACCTCGGGCTATGTGCAGCGCGCCATCCAGAACTTCCCGCGCCAGGGCTCCAAGGCGCCATGGAAGCTGCGCCAGAACTACGCGCTCGACCTGCTGGACCTGAAGTTCAGCAGGCTCGACGATGGCGCCCTGCAGTTCCATCGCCGCCAGCCGGTCCGCCTCGCCGCTTAACTGTCAAAGCCTGGCGCGCCATCGCTCCGGTCACCGCGGGAGCGCTGATCCGCCGTCGGCGCTATAGACGGCGGACAGGGAGAACAACGATGTCGAACCAGGTGATCTACCGCGCGGCGAACGGGGTGGCCGAGATCCGGATGAACCGGCCGGAGAAGAAGAACGCCATCCTCGGCGAGATGTACGCGGCCATGGCGGAGCACTTGGTCGCTGCGGATCGAGACGCAACAGTGCGCGCCCTGATCATCAGCGGCGAGGGCGGCGCCTTCACGGCGGGCAACGATCTTTCCGACTTCCTGAACCGCCCCGAGTCCGAGGATGAGCCCCCCGTACGCCGCTTCATGGTGGGCCTGAGCAACCTTGAGAAGCCGATCGTGGCTGCAGTGGACGGGCTTGCGATCGGCATCGGCACGACGATGCTCCTTCACTGCGACCTGGTCGTGGCCAGCACCCGCGCCCGCTTCCAGACACCCTTCGTCAACCTCGGCCTGGTGCCGGAATTCGCCAGTTCCTGGCTCCTGCCGGCGCGCATGGGTCCGCAACGGGCGGCCGAGCTGCTGCTCCTCGCCGAGACGTTGGACGCCGGCGCCGCCAAGGACTTCGGCTTGGTGAACCGGGTGGTCGAGGCCGGCGAGTTGGACGCCGCCGCCATGCACATGGCCCAACGCCTGGCCGCCAAGCCGCCGGAAGCCATGCGCGAGTCCAAGCGGCTGATGCGTGAAAACCCGGATAAGGTGTTGCAGCGGATGAACGAAGAAAACGTGGTGTTCGGTCGCCTGTTGCGCTCACCCGAAGCCCGCGAAGCCTTCAACGCCTTCCTGGAAAAGCGCGCGCCGGATTTCAGCAAGCTGGCGTGAAGCGCCTGGCGACGGCGACTCTCCCTTTCGGTAGGGGCTAGAGCGGGACGATCCTGTTTGGCATCGTCGATGTCTCCGTCTTGCCCGGACTTGGGCCGGCATCCATGGCGTACCCCTTCGACAGCAAGTCGGCGCGCCATGGCCCCCAGGGACGAGCCCTGGAAAGACGGAACAGGAGCGGTTCGACCTCAGCTCATCGCGCTCCAGCTTATCGCGCGTTAGGCCGGCCCGCCTGCGCGAGTTGCTTCACCCGGGCGCCTTGCTGGACGAACATCCATCCCGGATACTCCCGGGGCAAGGCGCTGACCTTGTCGAGGGCGTCGAGCTGCTCGTCTGTGAGATCGACCTTGGTGGCGGCGAGATTATCTTCGAGTTGCTCGATCTTCTTGGCGCCGATGATGACGCTGGAGACGACCTTCTGGTGCAGCAGCCAAGCCAACGCGATCTGCGCCACAGACACGCCTTGAGCTTCTGCGATCGGTCTCATCGCGTCGATGCAGGCGTAGCCGCGCTCCCTCTCCACGGGCGGGAAGTCGAAATTGGCCCGACGTCCGTCGCCGCTCTTCTCGTCCTCGCGGCTGTACTTGCCGCTGAGCAGGCCGCCGGCCAACGGGCTCCAGACCATCAAGCCCAACCCTTCGCTTTTCAGCATGGGGACGATTTCGCGCTCCAGATCGCGCCCCGCCAGGGTGTAGTAGGCCTGCAAGCTCTCGAACCGATGTAATCCCTCGCGTTCGGCGATGCCGAGCGCCTTCATGATCTGCCAGGCCGCCCAGTTGGATACGCCCACATAGCGGACGTGGCCGTGCTCGACGAGGGTGTTCAGCGCTCGCACCGTCTCCTCGATAGGCGTCGCCGGATCAAAGCCGTGGATCTGGTAGAGATCGATGTGATCGAGCTGAAGCCGCTTCAGGCTGGCTTTCACACCGTCGATGATGTGCAGCCGCGAAGCGCCGCCTGAATTGACGCCTGTGCCGGTTGTCCCATAGACCTTGGTGGCGACGACCACATTGTCTCGCGGGACCTGCAAGGCCTTGAGCGCCTGGCCGGTGATCTGCTCGGACTGGCCGTTGGAATAGACGTCTGCGGTATCGATGAAGTTGATGCCGCCGTCCATCGCCCGGCCGATCAGCTTCTCGGCTGCGGAGGCGTCAAGATCACCGATCTTGCTCCACATCTCTCCCTCGCCGCCGAAGGTCATCGTGCCCAGGCACAACTCGGACACAAACAGGCCTGTGCTGCCCAGCTTGTTCATACGCATAGAGGATTTCCTTGAAGGCCGCAGATGCCGCTCATTCGGATGCGTGAACGCATCGGGCCGGTCGAGGCTCCTGCGACCGATCCGGCGGGGAGCGCTGGAGCGCGATGATGCTCGCTCTAAGCCTATCAACGGATTGGAGCGGGCTACGGTGAAAACGCTCTCAGAAGGCGGAGTGTCCCGTGATCGCTCGACCCAGGATCAGGGCGTGTACGTCGTGAGCGCCTTCGTAGGTGTTCACGGTCTCGAGGTTTATGGCGTGGCGCATCACGTGCATTTCGCCCGTAATGCCTGCGCCGCCATGCATGTCGCGGGCCTCCCGGGCGATGGCGAGCGCCTTGCCGCAGTTGTTACGCTTCATCATCGAGATGGCTTCCGGCACCCAGGCGCCCTCGTCCAGCAGCCGCCCGAGCGCCAAAGCGCCCTCGAACCCTAGCGCGATCTCGGTGGACATGTCGGCCAGTTTCTTCTGCACGAGCTGGCGCGCCGCCAGCGGCCGTCCGAACAGGGTGCGCTCCGCCACATAGCTGCGCGAGGCATGCAGGCAGAACTCCGCCGCGCCCATCGCGCCCCAGCTGATCCCGTAGCGCGCCTTGTTCAGACACGAAAAGGGACCCCGCAGGCCTCGCACGTTAGGCAAGAGGTTCGCTTCCGGCACGAACACATCGCTCAGGCCGATGTCGCCGGTGACGCTGGCGCGCAGGCTCAGCTTGTCGGCGATCTTGGTGGTGACGAAACCCTCCATCCCGCGCTCCACGATAAAGCCGCGGATGTCGCCGTCGAGCTTGGCCCAGACGACAGCCAGGTCGCAGATCGGCGAGTTGGTGATCCAGTACTTGGCGCCGTTCAGCACGTAGCCGCCATCCGCCGTCTTCGCCGTCGTGCGCATGGAGGCGGGGTCGGAACCCCCCTCCGCCTCCGTCAAGCCGAAGCACCCGATCAGTTCGCCGCGCGCCATACGCGGCAGGAAACGCTGTTTCTGCTCCTCCGACCCAAAGGCGTAGATCGGGTACATCGCCAGCGACGACTGCACGCTCATGGCCGAGCGGTAGCCGCTGTCGACCGCCTCGACCTCGCGGGCGATCAGGCCATAAGCCACGTGGCTCGCGCCTGCGCCGCCGTATTGTTCCGGGAGTGTGGCGCCCAGGAAGCCGAGTTCGCCCATCTCGGTCATG
Organism: uncultured Caulobacteraceae bacterium; assembly: GCA_964246615.1. Taxonomy (GTDB): domain Bacteria; phylum Pseudomonadota; class Alphaproteobacteria; order Caulobacterales; family Caulobacteraceae; genus CAHJWH01. Next base: position 17,410 of record CAXTRP010000007.1, read on the forward strand.
ATCTCGCGATCGAACCGCTCTTCGGCGAAAGCAGACACCACGCGCGGCAGGAGCTTGTCGCGGGCGTAGGCGCGTGCCGCTTCGGAGATCATCCGCTCCTCGTCGGTCAGCCGGCCGGCGAGATCTAGGGGATCCTCCCAGCGGTAGGTCTTCGTCTCTACGCCAGCGTCGAGGGCCATCGCGGTGTGTTCCTGCTGCGCCGGTAGCGCTTCCTGGCGATATAGGCCGATGGTCCAAACCTTGGAAGCCTCCGCCGTCAGCAGGCCGCTCTGTGATCCTTTTGCGCGTAGATCGGGGCCAGCGACCGGAACATGGCGGCGAGATGGACGGCGTCGAAGGGTTTTTCCAGCACATGGTCGCCGGTCCAGTCGCTGCACTCCTGGGGCGTCGCAGTAATGAAGATCACCGGCATGGGTCCATGTTCGGCAAGGATGACGCGTACCGCGCCGGGGCCCGATCCGCTGCCTAGCATCACGTCAGAGGTGATGAAGGCCGGGTGCTCATCCCGAGCGCAGGCAATCGCTTCCCGCTCGGTCGCCGCGAAGCTGAACGAAGTGGCGCCCTCTGCCTTCAAGGTGTCGCGGATGTCATAGGCGGCGATGGCGTCGTCTTCGATGATCAAAACATGGCACATGGAATGCTCCCACTAACCTATGTTACGCAGGTGCATCCCGGTCGGTTCCGTGCGGATTCAGCATTACCGATGCTCGTGCGATCGGCTCGCGCGCGCTCACGTAAACACCACGCCTCGGCGTCCCGGCGAGCTCCCACCACGATCGCCTGTCCGGATCGACGCACTTAGCCTAGACGTTGAGCGGCCATGTCTGCTGCGCCCGCGTTAATCCGTCCGACCGCCGAAGACGCGGGAGAGCGGCTGACCAGGGCGTGTACCGAGCTTTGGAGGCGGGCGGCGCAATTCGATCGGGATGGCGCGGACCCGGTGGCGCTCTGCGCACCCCTGACCGAATTCGCGATTTTCGTCGACGTCCTACCCTTGGGCTACGGCGGCTCAGGCGCCTTTCTGGAGGCCGCGCCGCTGGCGCAGGCCTTGATGATGGTTGGAGGCGCCGACCTCTCGGCGGGTCGCATCTTCGAGGGTCACGTCAACGCGGTGAAGCTGGTGTTCCGCTACGGCGACGACGCACAGAAACGAGCGCTCGCCAGCGATGTTCTGGACGGCGCGGTCTGCGGCGTGTGGAACGCCGAGACGCCTCCCGGCCTGAGCCTCGGCGTAACGGTGGACGGTGGTTCGCCGCAGTTGGACGGCTATAAGATCTACGCTTCGGGCCTGGGTCTGGTGTCGCGTCCCCTGGTCACGGCCAAGAACCCGCAAGGCGCTGTGCTGTTGCTGGCGCCACGCTTGAGCGTTGCGGCGCCCTACGATCTCTCGGGCTGGACGGTGCAGGGCATGCGGGCCACCGCGACCGGTACAGTGGACTTCACCGGCGTGCAGATCGAACCGCGCGAGGTGATCGGGCGGGCTGGCGACTATTATCGCTCGCCCTTGTTCAAGGGTGGCGCTTGGCGATTCGCGGCGGTGCAGACGGGTGCGGTGTTGCGCATTGTCCAGCTCATGCGTGAGGAGCTTTGCGGTCGCGGTCGCCAGGGCGATCCGCACCAGAAGGCGAGGCTTGGGGCCGCCGCCATCGCCTCGGAGACCGCTCAACTCTGGGTGACGCGGGCGGCGTCGCTTGCGGAGGGGGAGGGCGATGCGTCCATCGAGCCGGCCGCGATCGACGCCTACGTCAATCTCACCCGCTTGGCGGTGGAGCGTTCGGCCTTGGAGGTCATCGGCTTGGCCCAGCGCGGCCTCGGCCTGTCCGCCTTGACGCGCCCGAACCCGGTGGAGCGCGTGATCCGCGATCTGTCCACCTACCTGCGCCAGCCCTTTCCCGACGGCGCGCTGGAGGATGCGGCCGCCTATGTCGGGCAGGCGCCAAACGCCCCACCCTGGTCGGCGGCCCGAGCGTTCGCGTCATGAGCGCGAAGCGAAGCGTGCCGGGCGACTACTTCGACGACCTGTACGCACGCGACCCGGACCCCTGGGGTTTTCGCACCCGCGACTATGAGCGCGCCAAGTACCAGCACACCGTCGCGGCTCTCGAAGGTCGGCGTTTTCGGCGGGGGGTGGAGGTCGGCTGCGCCATCGGCGAACTCACCGCCCTGCTCGCGCCGAGCTGTCATGCGCTGCTGGGAGTGGATGTGGCCGAGGCCGCCCTTGAGCAGGCGCGCCAGCGTAACGCTGAGACCCCGCACGTCACCTTCGCCCGCATGGCCCTGCCTCAGGAGCGGCCAGCCGGCCGATTCGATCTGATCGTGCTGTCGGAGGTGCTCTACTACTTCAGCCGCGAGGATCTCGGCCAAGTGGCCGGCTGGGTGCTTCAGGCGCTTGAACCCGAAGGGGTTATCCTCCTCGTCCACTGGCTTGGCGAGACCCCCGACTATCCCATGACGGGCGACGAAGCGGTCGATGCCTTCCTCAGCCTGACGTCGGCGGGGATGACCATAGACCAGCGCTGGCGGCGCGAGCTCTACCGGATTGATCGGATGGTGCGGGCGGAGCGATCCGGCGCAACAGGCGCTCCGCCCTGCTGATCTCCAGCGGCAGGTCGGCCGGGGCCAGGCGGCGACGCACCAGCGATGGACTGGCGCCTTCGAGCAGCCGCCAGCCTGCGCCGCATGTCTCCTCGGCCAGCGCCGCCTGGAGCGTCTCGCGAGCCACGTCCAGCCTCAGCGCCATCGCCGCCGACGTAAAACCTTCGGCGTAGGCCTCGCGCCAGCGTCGCCGCCAGGCCGCTCGTCGCCAGGCGGATCGAGCGGGCTCCAGCGCGGCGTCACAGGGTGCGCAGTCCTGCCCGGCGTGATCGTCCACCAGGCTCGCCAAGCCGCCTTCGGCCCGTCCGACCCGGCGCGCCGACGTCCACACCCGCGCCTCCAGGCAGTGGCGGACAGGAATGTCGTGCAGGCGCAAAGCCTCCACGAACGCCCGGTCTTCGGCCAGCGCCTTGGGCGGCAACCCGCCCACGCGACGATAGGCCGACGCGGTCACCGCCAGGTTCGCGCCCCAGGCCCAGATGTGGTTGGGCCAGGGATTGTGCGCCTCGGGATCGGTATGGGCGGTGATCTCCGCCTGCAGGGCCGAGTAGTGGCTCTCCCGGCGCCGCGCTTCGCTGAAGCCCACCACCGCCTTCTCCTGCGGATCGAAGTCCACCGCACCCGCCACCGCCTCCGCGCCTGCGCTCACCGCGCTCTGGAGGCGCGCGATCCAGTCGGGTCGCGGGCGGCTGTCGGCGTCCGTCGTGCAGATGAGGCCTGCATGGCCGGCCGAAAGCCTGTCGGCGGCGGCGTCCATGACCCAGCGCCGGGCCGCGCCCGCATTGGCGCTGGAGGGGGGCAAGGTCTCCTCGATAACCTCGATCGGCCCGCTTATGCGACGCGCCGCCGCCGCGGTGTCATCGGTGCAGTTGTTCGCCAGCACCAGGATGCGGACAGACCCCGCCGCCAGGGGCTGGCCGCTCAGGTCTCGCTGATCGAGCAGAGCCCCGAGACAGGCGCCGATCCGGTCCGCCTCGTCGCGGGCCGGCACCGCCACGACGATCTGGGCGCCCGACGCCTTCAAAGCTTGTCCGTAACCCCGACCCACGAAGGCGCAACACCTCGCGAAGTTTGGGAGTTCCGCTCGCGTGAACGCTGATGAGCAAGGGCGGTGGACGGCTCAGCGAGCGCGGGAAGCCTTCGCGACCGCACCGGAGGTGACGCTTGACGGCCTGTGCCTCGGCGGGCGGCTGTTGGTGGTGGCGCCCCATCCCGATGACGAGACGCTGGGATGCGGCGGCCTGATCGCGTCTGCGGCTGCAGCGGGGCGCGCCGTGACCGTGGCCGCCCTGACCGACGGCGAGGCGTCCCACCCGAAATCGTCCACCTATCCGTCCGATCGGCTCGCTCGGTTGAGGCGCTCTGAGCTTGGGCTGGCCTTGGACCAGCTGACCGGACCTCACGTGCAGCTGGCGGCCTTTGGCGCTGCGGACGGCCGACTAAACAAGTGCGAAGGCCAGGCACAGGCGTGGCTGGCCGGGTTGGCGACGTTGGAGCCGTTCGACGCCGTCTTCGTCACCTGGGCCGCCGATCCACATCCGGACCACCAGGCCGCCTTCAGGATCGCGTCCCGCCAAGCCGCGGCGTGGGGCGCGGCCCTGTTCGCCTATCCAATCTGGGGGCTGACCCTGCCCGACGACGCCGACGCAGGCTTGTCCGAGCCTTGCGTCAAGCTCGACGTCACAGCGATGCTTCCCCAAAAACGCGCCGCGATCGCCGCTCATCGTTCCCAGACCACCAACCTTATCGACGACGATCCCGAAGGCTTTCGGTTGTCGCGAGCCGATTTGGAACGCCACCTCGGCCGGTACGAGGTCTTCCTCCGCATGAGGCCGGACAGGGACTATTCGCAACGCTAGCGCGCTACAGGGATGGACGTCGTCAGGCCTTGATCGCTGCGGCGAGGGCGAGGAGGCGTTCCGCCTGTTCGAGGTGGAGGCGCTCGGCCATCTGGCCCTGCACCCGCAACACGCCTCGTCCCGCGTTGGCGGGATCGGCGAAGGCGTTCGCCACGCCCTCAGCCCAGGCGAGCTGATCGGGCGTCGGGCTGAAGACGGCGTTGGCGATCCCAATCTGGTTCGGGTGCACGAGCGTCTTGCCGTCGAAACCGAAGGCCCGGCCCTGGCGACACTCGACCTCAAGCCCAGCGACATCGTCCAAGGCGTTGTACACACCGTCGAGCGCCACGAGCCCATGCGCCCGGGCCGCTGCGATCATCAGCGTCAGGGCCGCCAGCAACGGCGCGCGGCCATCGCCTGGTTCGGCCCGCATCTCCTTGGCCAGATCGTTGCCGCCGAGCACAAGCGCGCTCAGCCGCGTGCTGGCGCCGAGCGCCGCGATGGCGTGCAGGTGGAACAGGCAGCCGCAGGTCTCGATCATGGCCCACAGCCTTGTGGGCGCGGGCGCGTCGGCCAGCCGCTGGTCGTAGCGGATGAGGTCGCCGGCGTCGGCGATCTTGGGGACCAGCACCGCATCGGGCGCACATCGCACGAGCGCCGCCAGGTCGGCCTCGCCCCAGGGGGTGGAAAGCGCATTCACCCGCACCACCACCTCGCGCCGGCCGAACCCTCCTTCGCCGAGCGCGCCCACTACCTGCGCCCGAGCCGTGTCCTTCGCCTCAGGCGCGACGCTGTCCTCGAGATCCAGCACCACCGCGTCGCAGGGCAGGATGCGCGCCTTCTCCAGGGCGCGAGCATTGGAGCCGGGCAGGTAGAGGACGCTGCGGCGAGGACGCAGGTCCGCAGGGAAGGTTGTCATCTGGCTTTCTCGTCAGCCCAGCGGGTAATCGCGTTCGAGCTCATAGCGCGCTCCGTCGCTCGACAGCCAACTGGAATAGAGGCCGAAGCTCCGCGCTCGCCAGGTCGGGGAATGAAGCAGGTTGTGGCCCTGCAGCCAAGCCGCCGCCCTGGGCTCCGGCGTTCGCCTGAGATAAGCCAGGGTCACATGTGGGCGGTAGCTGCGCTTGTCCGGCTCCAGACCGCAACGCTTGGCCAGGGTTTCGCACTTGCCCGCGAGGCGTCGCAGCGGCTCGTTCTCGACCACGCCCGCCCAGACGGCCCGCACGCCGTCATGGCCGCCGAGCGTACCGACGCCTTTCAGCCCCATCTCGAAGCCGTCCATCGAGACGGCGCCCAAGTGTGCGTCGAGTTCGGCGGCGACGGTCTCATCGACCTCGCCGAAGAAGCGCAGAGTGATGTGCAGGTTCTCGGCCGGGCTCCACCGGGCGCCGGGCAGGCCCTGCTGGCGTCGCCCGAGCCCGTCGGCGACGTCGTGGGGGATCGGTAAGGCGGCGAACAGGCGGATCATGACCCTAGTTTAAGGTGTTCGAGCGGCGCGCGCATCGTGCAGGCCTTGCGTGCGACGCCCGGCTCGACGATATCTTGCAAAGCGCCGAACGGCGTAATTCAAAGGGTTTGTTCGCCATGAGCGACTTCAATCGCGGCGTCGCGCGTCCTTTCGGGACGCCGCAGGCCGACATGGCCGTGGATGCGGGGCTCAGGTCCTTCATGCTCGGCGTCTATAACAAGATGGCGCTGGGGCTGGTGCTCTCCGGCATACTCGCCTGGGCGACCTCGCATGCGCCCGTCGCCAACTACCTCTACGTCGTGACCGCAGACGGTCACCTCGCCGGGATCACGGGCTTGGGCAAGCTGCTCATGTGGGCGCCCATCATCGTGTTGCTGGGCGCTACCTTCGCCATGCGCAACGTAACGCCGCGCAGCTCCGGCATCCTCTACTGGAGCGTCGTGGCCCTGATCGGTGCGGGCCTCGGGGTCGACCTGCTGGTGTTCACCGGCGCCTCGATCGCTACGACCTTCTTCGTGACGGCGGCCGCCTTTGGCGCGCTCAGCATGTTCGGTTACGCGACCAAGAAGGACCTGTCGGGGATGGGCTCGTTTTTGATCATGGGCATGTTCGGCATCCTGTTCGCCTCCATCGCCAACGTGTTCCTGCACTCCGCAGCGCTCGGCTTCGCGGTCAGCATCTTGGGCGTTCTGATCTTCTCCGGTCTGATCGCCTTCCAGACGCAGCGGCTGAAGATGACCTACTACCAGGTTGGCGGCGACGTCGCGGGCCAGGCCATCGCCACCAACTATGGGGCGCTGACGCTGTACATCGACTTCATCAACCTGTTCCAGTTCCTGCTCGCCTTTACCGGTGGCCGTCGCTGATCCAGTCTTAAGTTTTTCTGTACTTGCATCGCCCTGGCGTCACAGCCAGGGCGTTCTGCTATCTAGTCCACCACGCGGAAGCGCCGCGCTTCGAATAGCCTTAGCACGTCGGCCAGTTCATGGCCGCGTCGCAGCACCATCCCTCCGCGGCCGATGACCGCCCAGGCGCCTTGCCGACGCGCCAGCGAGGGGCGCTTTTCGACGCGGTAGAGCGGTTGTTCCGCCGCGCGCTCGAATATCGAGAACACCGCCGCGTCTGCTAACCCGTCGATGGCGTAGTCGCGCCATTCCCCCGCCGCCACTCGCCGCCCATACAATTGCATGAGCGCATCCAATTCGCGCCGGTCGAAGAAGATGAAGGCGGCGGGCGGCGATACGTCGAGGCTCATGGGCGCTCCGGAAGGTGGCCTGTATCTAGGTCTTTGACGGCGCTCGAAAAAGACCGCCAGAATGGCCTTGAGGCTGCGAGTCCAACCAAGGGGCCAAGAACACGAAATGGCCTAATTCCGGACGCGGCCGCGCCCCAGCTTCCCACGATACAAACAGTGTCGGCCGGTTGAGAACACTTGACGGTCCGGACCCTGAACAGCCCCCCCAGCCCCCCGGGCCGGCAGGCTTGATCGGCCGACACCCCATCACACATCGCCGCTGACCAGACTTCTGGCGCCCGTAGCGCGGGGCCGGTCAGGCTAGGATCGCGGCCTGCACCATCAGCGCCTGGCGCGTTTCGCGTACGTCGTGCACACGCAAGGCTGCAACGCCGCATCTG
>CAXTRP010000008.1:0-2519 GCA_964246615.1 uncultured Caulobacteraceae bacterium
CCTGGGCGCCTCCGGCGACCACCGCCCCAGCGCCTACTACGCCGCCGACTACTGCGCCTATCCCGTCGCCAGCTTCGAGGCCGAGCGCGCCCTGGACACCACCGGCGAGATCAGGGGGCTGACGGCGTGAGCGCCGCCGTCGAGGCCAACCTGGACGGCCTGGTCGGTCCCACGCACAACTACGCCGGCCTATCTCCCGGCAACCTGGCCAGCCAATCGAACTTCGGCGCCGCCTCCAACCCCCGCGCCGCCGCCCTGCAGGGCTTGGCCAAGATGAAGCGGCTGGCCGAGCTGGGCCTGCCCCAGTTCGTCATGCCGCCGCAGCTGCGCCCGGACTTGGGCTTCCTGCGCAGCCTGGGCTTTGCGGGAACGGACGCCCAGGTGAACGAGGCCGCCTGGAAGACCGCCCCGGCGCTTGCAGGCGCGGCTTGGTCGGCGTCCTCCATGTGGGCCGCCAACGCCGCCACCGTCACTCCCTCGGCCGACAGCGCCGACGGGCGGCTGCACTTCACGCCCGCCAACCTGCTGACCAACCTGCACCGCAGCCTGGAGCCCCTGCACACCACAGCGGCGCTGCGCCGCATCTTCCCTGACCCGATGCGCTTCGCTGTACACGAACCCCTGCCCGCCCGGCCGCACTTCGCAGACGAGGGCGCGGCCAACCACGTGCGCCTGTGCCACGAACACGGCGACCCCGGCATCAACCTGTTCGTGCACGGGCGCGGCGCCTATGAGCCCTGGCCGCACGGCTTTCCCGCCCGCCAGACCCGCGAAGCCTTCGAGGCGGTCGCCCGACGCCATGGCGCCCATCGCCCGGTGCACCTGCGCCAGAACCCTGCAGCTATCGCCGCCGGCGCCTTCCACAACGACGTGGTGTGCGTCGGCGCGCTGGACTGCCTATTCTACCATCAGGCGGCTTTCGAGGACCCCGCCCTCATGCAGGATAAAGTTCGCCGCGCCGCAGACGGCTTGTTCGAACCGCAGTTCGTGGAGGTGGCCGAGGCCGACCTGCCGCTGGCGGACGCCATCTCCACCTACCTCTTCAACGCCATGCTGGTGCAGGTTCCGGGACGTGCGCGCCTGACCCTGATCGCCCCCATCGATGTCGCCGAGCACCCGCGCGCCCGCGCCGTGGCCGAGCGGCTGGTCGCCTCCAACGGTCCGATCGGCGGGATCGACTACGTCGACGTGCGCGAGAGCATGAGGAACGGCGGCGGTCCCGCCTGCCTGCGCCTGCGCGTGGTGATGACGCCTGACGAACTCGCCGCCGCCAACCCCGCGCATCGCCTGGACGAGCGGCTCTACGGCCGACTGTGCGAAGCGGTCACCCGACATTACCGCGACCGCCTGGCGCCTTCAGACCTCGCCGACCCCGCCCTGCTCTACGAGAGCCGCGCGGCGGTCGAGGCCCTGGAGGCCATCCTGAGCTGACAGCGGGACCGCTGCGACAGGGTTGGTCGTATAGCCAAAGCCGAGTCACGAGTCCGCTTGACTCCCGTTCGATGACTCGGAATCCATAGGAGAACAAACAAAGAACTGGCCACCGCCCGACCATGTCCTCGCCTCACACCTTAGACGCCCTGCGCGCCCGTATCGAGTCCATCGAGCGGCACGCGCCTGAAGGCGGCTTGCGTCCTTCCGCCCATGCCCAGCAGCGGCGCGCGGCCCAGGGGCGGCGTCAGGCGTCGTGGGCGCGCGCCTTCAGCTTCGGACACGAGCCGCTCGACGCCTGCTTCAGCGGCGGCGGCCCAAGCTTTGGCGCCCACGAGGTCTGCGGGCAGCCCGGCGACGCCACGAGCGCGCTCCTGTTCACCGCCCTGATGCTCGTGCGCCGCTTCCGCGACGATCCGGACGCCCAGGCCCTGGTGGTGCAGGAACCGTGCGCCCTGGCCGAAGGCGGCGGCCTGTATGGTCCGGGCCTGTGGGCGCTGGGGCTCGATCCGGGGCGGCTGGTGCTGGTCAGCGCACGCGAGGATGGCGAGGCGCTGCGTATCGTAGACGAAGCGGTGCGCTCCGGCGCGGTCTCGGCCGTCGTCGCCGAGGCGCCGCGCGCCGCGCGCAGGCTCGACCTCGCCGCCACCCAGCGGCTGAACCTCTATGGCCGCCAGACCTCCACCCTGGCGCTGCTGGTCACCCCTGACCTCACCGCCACCAGCGCGGCCATGACCCGCTGGCGGGTGCGCGCCCGCCCCAGCCAGGCGCCCCGCCGCCATCTCGGCGCCCCGGCCCTGGAGCTGGAGCTGACCCGCAACCGCCTTGGCCCCACCGGCCGGTTCACCCTGGACTGGAGCAGCGACCATGAAGCCTTCCACCTCCCCCACTTTACCGAGGTCACCGCCCAAAACTCAGGCGCTGCGCCGCTTCGCGCACCTCTGGTTCCCGCGCCTGCCCACCGACCGGCTGAGCGTCGCGCAGCAGCGGCGGGCTGAGAAGCCTGGCTCGACGCCGCTCGTGGTGGCGGCGATGTGCAAGAACGCGCTGCGGCTCACCGCGGTGGACGAGGCGGCCTCGAGCGAGGG
>CAXTRP010000008.1:2529-4977 GCA_964246615.1 uncultured Caulobacteraceae bacterium
CTCTGCGTCGGGATGACCCTGGCCGACGCCCGCGCCCGCATCCCCCGGCTCGAAGTGGCCGAGGCCGACCCCGCGGCCGACCTGGCCCTGCTGCTTCGCCTGCTGGAGGCCTGCCGCCGCTACACCCCGGCGCTGGCGGTGCACAACCCTGACGGGCTGGATCTGGACGTCACCGGCTGCGCCGAGCTGTTTGGCGGAGAGGCGGCGCTGCTGGCTGCGGTGGGCGCCCGGATGGCGAAAGCCGGCCTCCACTTGCGCACAGCACTCTCCGACACGCCGGCCCTGGCCTATGCGGCGGCCCGTTTCGGCCCAGGCGGGGTGGTGGAGGCGGGCATGCGCACGGCGGTGCTGGCGCCTCTGCCGGTGGAGGCGCTGCGGCTGGAGGCGCAAGGCAGCGCCGTGCTGCGCCAGCTCGGCTTCCGCCGCATCGGCCAGATCCTGGAGTTGCCTCGGGCGTCCCTGGCCAAGCGGCTGGGGCGCGAGGCCCTGGACCGGCTGGACGAGGCCCTGGGCGAGCGCGCCGGCCCCCTGGAGCTGCGCCTGGAGCAGCCGGTGTTCCGCGCCGAGCGGCGGCTGTTCGAGCCGATCTGCGAAGCCGATCAGGTGCTGCAGGTAACAGATGACCTGGCCCGCGACCTGGCGACGGCGCTCGACGGCCGTGCGCTCGGCGGTCGCAGCTTCTCCCTGGAGCTGTTCCGGGTGGATGGCGCGGTGAAGCGGCTGTGCGTCGCCGCCAGCCGGCCGCTCCGCCACCCGGGCCGCATCGCCGCCCTGTTCGCCGAACGGCTGGCGGGCCTGAACGACGGGCTGCAGGCCGACTTCGGCTTCGACCAGCTCCGCCTCACCGCCGAGCAGACCCAGGCCCTGGGCGCGAGCCCTGCCGACCTGCTGCACGAGACCTCGCCACCCGGCGCGATAGAGGCCCTGGCCGACCGCATCACCGCGCGTAGCGGCCTCCCCGCCCACCGCCTTGAGCCCGCCGACCGGCACACCCCCGAGACAGCGGACACGCTGGCGGCGCTGGACGCGGCGGTGCGCTGGTCGGCCGAGCCCCCCCGGTTCCTGGATACGCCGCTGCGGCCCCTGCGCCTGTTCCGGCCGCCCCAGCCTATAGAGGTGCCTCTGGCGGCGCTGCCCGAGGGGCCGCCGGGGCGGTTCACCTGGCGCCGCGTCGTCCGCACCGTGGTGCGCGCCGAAGGTCCCGAACGGCTGGAACCCGAGTGGGCGCGACGTCCGGCCAACCCCGTGGTGCGCGACTACTACCGCCTGGAGGACGACATGGGGCGTCGCTACTGGGTGTTTCGCCAGGGCCGCTATGACGCGCCGCTCGTAGCGCGTTCGACCGCCGAGAGCGAGGCCAGCCGCGAGAAGTCCCGGCGCGAGATGATTAAACCGGTGCGGCCGCCCCCCAAGCCGGAGCCGGCGTTCAAGCTGAAGCTTGTCAGCCCGCCCGATCCCAACCCGCTTGCATCTGGCGCCGTGCGTCCTTCGAGACGCCCCCTTGGGTCTTCTCAGGATGACGAAGATACTGATCGCAGTGATATTCGTCATGCCGAGGAAGGCCCTGCAGCAGTCTGTCTCGAAGCATGCATAGCCCCTGCATCGCCCCCCACCTGGTTCCTGCACGGCCTGTTCGGATGAGCGGGACCGCGCCCTATGCCGAGTTCGCCACAGCCACCTGCTTTTCCTTCCTGCACGGCGCCTCCAAGCCGGAGGACATGGTGGAAACCGCGATCGAGCTCGGCCACGCCGGCATGGCTGTGGCGGACCGCAACACGCTGGCGGGCGTCGTGCGCCCATGGAGCCGACTGAAACAGCTGAAGAAGCTCGCCGCCGCGGAAGAGAACAAGACGCTCGCCGTCGCCTTGGAGCGCTTCCGCTACGTGGTGGGAACCCGGCTGGTGTTCGCCGACGGAACGCCGGACGTGCTGGCCTACCCTCTGCACCGTCAGGGCTACGGCCGCCTCTGTCGCCTGCTCACCGCCGGCAATCTGCAGGCCAAGAAGGGCGAGTGCCGGCTGGAACTGGCCGATCTGCTGAGGGCCGGCGAGGGGCTGGCCCTGGCCCTGGTTCCCCCCGTCCGCCCAAACGCCGCCCGGCTGCGCCCGGTGCTCGACAGCCTCGCCCAGGCGCACCCGGGGATGGTCTGGCTGGCGGCGGCGATGGGCTACGACGGCTCCGACGCCCGGCGGCTCGATGCGCTGGCGGCGCTCGCGAGCACGGCGGGGACGCCCCTGCTCGCGGTCAACGACGTGCTCTATCACGAGCCAGGACAACGACGGCTGCAGGACGTGATGACCTGCATCCGCGAGCACGTGAGCTTGCGCGAAGCCGGCCGCCGGCTGCAGCCGAACGGCGAACGCCACTTGAAACCCGCGCCTGAAATGGCGCGCCTGTTCCGCGACCACCCCGACGCGCTGGACCAGACGCACCTGCTCCTGCAGCTCT
>CAXTRP010000008.1:4987-9485 GCA_964246615.1 uncultured Caulobacteraceae bacterium
CTGCGACTTCGACCTCGGCGAGCTGAAGTATGAGTACCCGCTGGAGCCCGTCCCGCCCGGCCGCACGCCACAGCAGCACCTGGAGGCCCTGAGCCTTGATGGGATGCGCTGGCGTTATGGCGACGCCGTCCCCGACAAGGTGGTGAAGCAGCTCCACGAGGAGTTCGCCTTCATCGCCCGTCGCGACTACGCCCACTACTTCCTGACGGTGTACGAGATCGTGCACTTCGCCCGGGACAAGGGCATCTTGTGCCAGGGGCGCGGATCGGCGGCCAACAGCGTGGTCTGTTTCTGCCTGGGCATCACCGCGGTCGATCCCGCCCACCACGACCTGCTGTTCGCCCGCTTCATCTCCGACGAGCGGGAGGAGCCGCCCGACATCGACGTGGATTTCGAGCATGAGCGGCGAGAGCAGGTGATCCAGCATCTCTACGAGCGCTATGGCCGCGAGCGCGCCGCCATCTGCGCCACGGTGATCCACTACCGTCCGCGCAGCGCCATCCGCGAGGTCGGCAAGGTGCTGGGCCTGACCGAGGACGTGACCGCCGCTCTCGCCGGCATGGTATGGGGCAGCTGGGGTGGAGAACCGGACCCGGAGCATGTCCGCCAGACCGGACTCGATCCCGATAACCCTCAGATCAAGCAAGCGCTGGAGCTCGCCTCCCAGCTGATCGAGCTGCCGCGCCACCTCTCCCAGCACGTGGGCGGCTTCGTGCTGACCCAGGAACGGCTGGACGAGACCGTCCCGATCCTGAACGGCGCGATGGCGGATCGCACCTTCCTGGAGTGGGACAAGGACGACATCGACGCGCTGGAGATGATGAAGGTCGATGTGCTGGCGCTCGGCATGCTGAGCTGCATCCGCCGCGCCTTCCAGATGCTGAACGACTACGGCATCGCGCCCATCGTCGACATGGCCCAGATCGAGGAGAACCGCGATAACGACACGGCGGTCTACGAGATGCTGGGCCGCGGAGACACGGTGGGGGTCTTCCAGGTGGAAAGCCGCGCCCAGATGAACATGCTGCCGCGTCTGAAGCCCCAGAGCTTTTACGACCTGGCCATCGAGGTCGCCATCGTGCGCCCAGGCCCCATCCAGGGCGACATGGTCCACCCCTACCTGCGCCGAAAACAGGGGCTGGACTACGTGGTCTACGACGGACCCACCGTTTCGGGCAGCGATCCCAACGAGCTGAGGACGGTGCTCGAACGGACCCTCGGCGTGCCCCTGTTCCAGGAACAGGCCATGCAGATGGCCATGGTCGCCGCCAAGTTCACCGATGCGGAGGCCGATGGCCTGCGTCGCGCCATGGCCACCTTCCGTCGGACCGGCGGGGTGACGCCCTATCGCGCCAAAATGGTGGGGGGCATGACCGCGCGCGGCTATTCGTTGGAGTTCGCCGAGCGCTGCTTCAAGCAGATCGAGGGCTTCGGCTCGTACGGCTTCCCGGAGAGCCATGCGATCAGCTTCGCCAAGCTGGTCTATATCTCCGCCTGGCTGAAGCACCACCATCCGGCGGTGTTCACAGCGGCGCTGCTGAACGCTCAGCCCATGGGCTTCTACGCCCCGGCCCAGCTGGTGCGCGACGCGCGGGAGCATGGGGTGGAGGTCCGTGCTATCGACGTAGGGTTCAGCCAATGGGACTGCACGCTGGAGGCGGCCGAGGGCGGCTGGGCGCTGCGGTTGGGGCTGCGCCAGATCGACGGCTTTGCGGAGGCGGCGGCGAAACGGCTGGTGGACGCCCGCGACGGCCCTGCCCCCGCGAAGACCAACCCGTCATCCAGCGGCTTCACCGGTTTCGACGATCTGGTGCGCCGATCCGGCCTGACGCCGTCTCAGCTGCAGACATTGGCGCAGGCGGACGCCCTGCGCTCGCTGGGCATGGATCGGCGTGGGGCCTTGTGGCGGGTGCGAGGACTGTCGGCGGCCAAGCCTTCACCCTTGCTGACGAACCTGCCCGACCCGGAAGCACCGGTCTGCCTGCCCGCCATGGCGCCCAGCGAACACGTGGTGGCCGACTACCAGACCACCCGGCTGTCGCTGAAAGGCCATCCCATGGGCTTCCTGCGCGAGGACTTCACCGCGCGAGGCGTGGTCAGCTGCGGGGCCGTGGCCGAGCTGTTGGACGCGAGCCCGGTTTCTACCGCCGGAGTCGTGCTGGTGCGTCAACGGCCGGGGACCGGGGTGGTGTGCTTCATCACCATCGAAGACGAGACCGGCGTCGCCAACCTGGTGGTGCTGCCCGAGGTGTTCGAGCGCTGCCGCAAGGCGATCATGTCCGCCCGGGTGCTGGAGGCGCACGGCCGCATCCAGCGCACCGAGCAGGCGGCGTCGGTGGTGCATGTCCTGGTCCATCGCCTGGTCGACCGGAGCGCCAGCCTGCGCACCCTGGCCGAGCCCGAACTCGACCTGAAGCCTGCGCTGGCCCGAAGCGACGAGGTCGCCAGGAACTCGCCCGTCGGGTCCGCACCTCGCCAGCACCCAGTGCGGCAAAGCCCGATGGCGATCCATCCCCGCGACGTCCGCGTCATCCCGCCCTCGCGCGACTTCCACTGACCGCCGCCGCCATTTCAGGCCGAACGCCTGGACATTAGGGATTGGACGCCTCGATCTGGGCCTTTCGGGACTGGCCGGTCTCGGCTTCCACTTCCTCGGTCAAGGCGTCCAGGAAGCTCAGCACGGCGGTCTCGAAGGCCTCCCCGTCCTCAGCGGCGAAGGCTTCGGGCAGGCGCTGCTCGATGAAGGCGTTGACCACCTCCGGGTGGATATAGGCCGAGCGGCAGACGGCCGGGGTGTTGCCGAGCAGGCCGGCCGTGGCCTTGACGCAGAGGGTCACGGTCTTCTTCGCCTCGCGCGCCGTATGCGGGGCCGGATGCATGGACAACGCCTTGGCCGCCGCCAATGTGCCGGCCCAGGTGCGGAAGTCCTTGGCGGTGAAGTGCTCGTCCGTCGCCTCGCGCAGATAGGCGTTGACGTCGTCGGACTCCACCGCGTGCCGGTTCCCCTCGCCATCGACATACTGGAACAGGCGCTGGCCGGGCAGGTCCTGGATGGACTTGATCACCCGCGACAGGCGGCGGTCCTGGACGGAGGTCTTGTGCTGCACGCCGCTCTTGCCCTTGAACTCGAACTCCACCTCCGCGCCGTGCAGATGCAGGTGGCGCGAGCGCATGGTGGTCAGGCCGAAGCTCTTGTTCTCCTTGGCGTACTGATCGTTGCCCACCCGGATCATGGTGGTCTCCAGCAGGCGCACCACCGTGGCCACCACCTTCTCGCGCGGCAGGCCATGCTTCTTCAAATCATGATCGACCTTGTCCCGCAGCCCCGGCAGGGCGCGTCCGAAGGCGGCCATGCGAGCGAACTTGCTCGTCGCGCCCGGTAGCCTGGATGTGGCCCCGGGCTGACTTGCTGATCCACACGTCGGCGTAGGCGGGCGGAATGGCCAGAGCGCGGATGCGATCAATCGCCTTGGGGTCGGTCACCGGCCGACCCTTGGCGTCGAAGTAGTCGAAGCCGGCCTCCGACTTGACGCGCGTGAGACCGGGATCATCCTCATGGACGTAGATCAGGCCAGCAGCCTCGGCGACCGCTTCGTTGGACATTGCGCTATCGTCGGTATCGTCGTCGTAAGCCACGCCACGCCTGCCTGTTCAACCCAGGAGCCAACGGAGGCGACATGCTCCGGTTCCGTCCCGCTCACCCGCTCGGAAGCGACATCCAGGCGTAAGCGGGAGCCAGCACCTCTTAGGCGCGCTTGCGGCGCGCGGCGGCGAATTGGCTGGCGCTTGAACTCCGGACTGCGTGAGGGCTGATGTAGGCTAGGACAGCTCGCGGCAGACTGGAAAACGACGCTGAACTACCGCCACGCCTTCCATGCGGGAAACTTCGCCGACCTGGTGAAGCATAGCCTGCTGCTGGCCGTTCTCGATCGGCTGACCCATGCGAGCGGGCCACTGACGGTGCTCGACACCCACGCTGGCGCTGGTGTCTATGACCTGCAAAACGAGGCGGCGGTCCGTTCCGGCGAAGCACAGGCAGGCGTGGCGGCGCTCATGGTCGCCGCCCAGGCTCCGCCGGCTCTACAGGCGTTGGCCACGGCGGTGCGACGCTGCAACGGGACGGGCGAGGCCAGGCTCTATCCCGGATCGCCTTGGCTGGCGCTGCAGGCGCTCAGGCCTGCGGACCGCTATGTCGGCTACGAATTGCGAGCGGATGATCACGCCGCTCTCAAGCGACGGCTGAGGCCTGCGCCGGGACCCGCGAAGATCGAGCTGATCCAGGCCGACGGCTACGAGGGGGCGGCGCATCTGCTGGCCTCGACGACGCAGCCCACGCTGCTGCTGATCGATCCCCCGTTCGAACGGGCGGACGACTATGCGCAGGTAGCCGCCCTGGTCGCCAACCGCCCGCATCCCCAGCGCCAGCCGGCGTTGATCTGGACGCCGCTCAAGGATCTTGAGACGCTGGATGCGTTCATGGACCGTCTTGAAGCCGCGG
>CAXTRP010000008.1:9495-24864 GCA_964246615.1 uncultured Caulobacteraceae bacterium
CCCGCTTGCGCCCCCTCGGCGACCCCATGCGCATGAACGGCTGCGCCGTCTTCCTTGTGGATGCGCCGGACGTGACGGTGAAGGCGCAGGCGGTGTGCGACTGGGTGACCGCGCGCCTGGGCGAGCCCGGCGCCCGGGGTCGCGTGGAGCGGCTGGCCTGAACGCCGATGGCGCCTCTATATGCCTGCCTCGACGAACGCGCGGAGGATCGCTCCATCATGAGAAAGCTCCCGTCACGCCTGCCCGAGCTTCGTTGGCCCAAGCTTCGTTGGCCCAGATCACGACCGCGCGCACAACCCGCTGTCGTCGCAGAGGCTCTGGAGACCATCTCCACGAAGACGCTTGGTCCGATCAGGACTTCGCTTCAGGCATTGGGCCGTCCCCGCAAGGCTCAGGTCGCCCCGGCGCTGCTGCTCGCGACCGGCGCAGGGGCGGCCTTTTGGTGGTGGACGCAGTGGGCCAGGGGCGCTGCGGAAAGCGAGGCCGCCCATAGGCAAAAACCCTCGCCGCCTGAAGAGTAAAGCCGTCGCAGCACCGATGCGGAGCCGTTGCAGGTGCCATGACCTGGGCGTGCTCCGATGGGTGACCGATGGCGCGCCTCCAGGCCTTAAGCCTCGAGGCGCTGGATCAGAGCCTCGTGTTCAGCCCAGAGGGCCGCGGGCAAACGATCGCCGAACTGTTCGTAGGCTGCCGGGATGGTGGCGGCCTCTTCCTTCCACACCGAGCGATCAACGTTGAGCAGCAGGTGCATCTGCTGGTCGGTCAGGGACAGGCCCGACGTGTCGAGCGCGGCGCGCGTCGGTTGGCGACCGATCGGGCTGTCCTGGGCCTCGGCCTTGCCGTCGAGCCGCTCCACGATCCACTTCAGCACCCGGGCGTTGTCGCCGTAGCCGGGCCAGACGAAGCGGCCGTGCTCGTCCTTGCGGAACCAGTTGACGAAGTAGATGCGAGGCAGCTTGGCCGCGTCCGCCTTCTCTCCGAACGCCAGCCAGTGGGCGAAATAGTCGCCCATGTTGTAGCCGCAGAAGGGCAGCATGGCGAAGGGATCGCGGCGCAGCGCCCCCAGCTTGTTCTCCGCAGCCGCAGTGCCTTCGGACGCCACGTTGGAGGCCAGGAACACGCCGTGCTTCCAGTCGAACGCTTCGGTGACGAGCGGCACCGCCGTTGCGCGACGGCCGCCGAACAGGATGGCGCTGATCGGAACGCCGCGGGGGTCCTCCCACTCCGCCGCAATGGTAGGGCACTGGCCGGCGGGAACGGCGAAGCGCGAGTTGGGATGAGCAGCGGGCTCCTTGGAGTCCGGCGTCCAGCTCCGGCCGCGCCAGTCGGTAAGGTGCGCGGGCGGATCCTTGGTCAGACCCTCCCACCACACGTCGCCGTCGTCGGTGAGCGCCACGTTGGTGTAGATGCAGTTGGCCTTCAGGGTGTCGATGGCGTTCTTGTTGGTCGCCTCGCCCGTGCCCGGCGCCACGCCGAAGAAACCGAATTCCGGGTTGATGGCGTAGAGCCGGCCGTCGTCGCCGAAGCGCATCCAGGCGATGTCGTCGCCGACCGTTTCGGCCTTCCAGCCCGGGATGGTCGGCTGGAGCATCGCCAGGTTGGTCTTGCCGCAGGCGCTGGGGAACGCCGCGGTGACGTAGTGGACCTTGTTCTCCGGCGAGGTGAGCTTAAGGATCAGCATGTGCTCGGCCAGCCAGCCTTCGTCCCGGGCCATGATCGAAGCGATGCGCAGGGCGTAGCACTTCTTGCCGAGCAGCGCGTTGCCGCCGTAGCCCGAGCCGTAGGACCATATCTCCCGGCTTTCGGGGAAGTGGACGATGTACTTGGTTTCGTTGCAGGGCCAGGCAACATCCTTCTGGCCGGGAGCGAGCGGCGCGCCCAAGGTGTGGACCGCGGGAACGAAGAAGCCATCCTCGCCGATGGCGTCCAGCGCGGCCTGGCCCATGCGCGTCATCACCCGCATGGATACGGCGACATATGCGCTGTCGGTGATCTCCACTCCGTAGGCGCTGATCTTGGAGCCGAGCGGACCCATGCAGAAGGGCACGACGTACATGGTCCGACCCCGCATGGCGCCCTTGAACAGGCCATCCAGGGTGGCGCGCATCTCCACCGGATCGGACCAGTTGTTCGTGGGACCCGCCTCGATCTCCTGCTCGGAGCAAATGAAGGTGCGGCTTTCGACCCGCGCCACGTCCTTGGGGTCCGAGGCTGCATAGAAGCTGTTGGGGCGCTTCTCCGGGTTCAGCGGCTTCAGGGTGCCCGCGTTCACCAGCGCCTCGGTGAGCAGCCGCCACTCCTCGTCTGAGCCGTCGCACCAGTAGACCTGTTCCGGTTCAGTGAGCGCGGCGATCTCGCGCACCCAGTTCAGGAGCTTGCGGTTTTTGGTCGGAGCCTGATCAAGGGCGCCAAGCGCGGCGGTAAGGGTCATGGGCGTTCTCCCAGGGCCTCGGCGCGCACCGTACGTGAGGACGCAGAGCCGTGCCGACATTTGCAACATTGCTAGCTTTCCATGGCTCGTTCATCAAGGCCCCGCCGTTTGAGAGTGACCTTTGAGCGCCAAAAACACCTCCGAGTTGAAAGTTCTGCTGGAGCGGATCGCTTCCGCTCTCGAGCGTCTGGCGCCGGGCGCAGCGCCGATCCCGGACTTCGGAGGAGCCGTGCTGCACCGCTTCGACGCCCCGTCCCAAAGCTTTGCAGCCGCCGGAGACTTTCCCTTGCCGCTGGACCTTCTGCTAGGCGTCGACACCCAGAAGGCGCGGCTGCTGGAGAACCTGCGCCGCTTCACTGCAGGCCTGCCGGCCAACAACGTCCTGCTGTGGGGCGCTCGGGGTACGGGCAAGAGCTCGCTGGTGAAGTCTGCAGTGACGGCGCTGGCCTGTGGCGCGCCGCTCTTGAAACTCGTGGAGATCGAACGCGAGGTTGTGAACTCCCTGCCAAACCTCTTCGCAACTTTGCGAAATCGACCGGAACGGTTTGTGGTCCTGTGTGACGACCTTTCCTTCGAGGAAGGCGCGGGCGCGGCCAAGTCGCTGAAATCGGCGCTGGAGGGCGGTGTCTTCGGTCCACCGGCCAACGTGGTCTTCGTAGCCACGTCCAACCGCCGCCACCTGATGCCGCGTAGCCATGAAGAGACGGATCGGCTGGCGGCGGCGGAGGATAGCGAGGAGATGGTCTCCGCATCCGACCGGTTTGGCCTATGGCTCGGTTTCCCGCCCATGGACCAGCCGACCTACCTGGCCGTCGTACGCGGCTACGTCGATCGGTTCAGGCTCGAAGGCCCTGACATCGACAGACGGGCGCTGCAGTGGGCCCAGCTGCGCGGAGGGCGATCCGGGCGCGCAGCCTTCCAGTTCATCCGCGATCTGGCGGGTGAGCAGGGACGATCGTTGCCCCTGTGACGCTCGATGCAGATCGCTCAATCCTGCTCGAAGATGCAGCGGGCGTAGCCCACGAAGTTGTCGGCGGTGCGTTGCGCATCGTAGTGCGGCTCGCTGATCGCCTTGAAGGCGACGGCGTCGGTCAGCAGCATGAGCAGCTCGACCTTCTCGGCCGCCTCGTCCACCGTCCAACGCCCAGGCGAGCCCGCCTGGACCAGGGCGCAGAGCCTGGATGCAACGCTGTCGCGGAACTCGCCCATAACCCGCGCGGCGCGGGGGTTGCGCGCGGCCTCCGACATGATCTCCAGCCACAAGATGCTGCAGCCACGCTCACTCATCCGCTCGATCTTGTTGCGCCAGTGCCGGAAGAAGGCAGGAAAGACCCCCGCTTCGTCGCCTTCCACCGCATCAAAGTCGGCCATTGCGGCGGCCACGTCCCGCTCCACGATGGCGGCGATGATGTCGTCCTTGCAGGGAAAGTAGCGGTAGATGTGGCCCACGCTCATCCTGGCGGCGGCGGCGATTTGGGCCATGCTGCTGCCGTGGAACCCGTGCTGGCGGAAACAGGTCTCCGCCGCCTCCAACACCTGCTTGATCCGGCGCGGCGCCGAAGGGCGCTCCAACTGCAGATTCTCTATGGCGACCAAGCTCGGTTCCTCCCGCAGCGGCGCCTTGCAGCGCTCTTGACCTGCGACCGGGAAAGGGCATACCACGCCTCGCAGTGAGAATGAACGTTCAATTTCAGCTGGAGCAGGGGCTCTTGGTTCCCCACCTCGACATGAGCCGACCCGATCCAATCCGCCGCTCGGGGATCGTGCGCCTCGGCGCCGTCGTCAGCGTACTGGCGCTCCTAACCGCTTGCGCCAAGAAGCCCGCGCCGCCGCCCCAGGGACCGCCGCAGGTTGGCTATGTCACCATCAAGGCTGAGCCTGTGACCCGCACCACAGAGCTGCCGGGCCGCACCGCGCCCACCCTGTCCTCGGACGTGCGGCCCCAGGTGAACGGCATCATCAAGGCGCGCCTGTTCACTGAAGGCGGCGACGTCACCGCGGGTCAGGTGCTCTACCAGATCGACCCCGCGCCCTATCAGGCGGCGCTCGACCAGGCCAAGGGCACGCTCGCCAACGGCCAGGCCAACCTGACCACCACGAGGCTACAGGCCGATCGATACGCCGACCTGGTGAAGATCAACGCGGTCAGCAAGCAGGACAACGACAACGCTCAGGCCTCCTACCGTCAGGCGCTCGCGACCGTCCAGTCTGACCAGGCGGCGGTGGAGTCCGCCGCGATCAACCTCGGTTACACCAAGGTGCGTGCGCCGATCTCCGGGCGCATCGGCCGCTCGGCCGTGACGCCGGGTGCGCTGGCGACGGCTGAACAGACCACCGCCCTGGCCACGATCCAGGCGCTGAACCCGGTCTATGTCGATGTGACCCAATCCGCCGACGCCCTGCTGAAGCTTCGGCAGGCGCTTTCCGGGGGGCAACTCGATCGGGCGCCCTCGAGTGCGCAGGTCAAGCTGGTGCTCTCCGACGGTACGCCCTATCCGCAGGTGGGCGTGCTGAAGTTCTCCGAGGTGACGGTGGACCAGAGCACGGGTTCGGTGACGCTGCGCGCGGTGTTCCCCAACCCCAACACCGTGCTGCTTCCCGGCATGTTCGTGCGCGCGGAGCTGAACGAGGGGGTCTACCAGAACGGCATCCTGGCCCCCCAGCAGGGCGTGTCCCACGACCCCAAGGGGGCGGCCACGGCCTTCGTGATCGGTGCGGACGGCAAAGCCCAGCCGCGCACGCTGAAGACGGCGGAGGCGATCGGCGACAAGTGGCTCGTCACCGAAGGGCTGAAGCCGGGCGACAAGCTGATCGTGGAGGGCCTGCTGAAGGTCCAGCCCGGCATGGCCGTGCACGCCGTCCCGGCCAACCTGAACGCTCCGCCGCCTGCGTCGGCCGGGCCTTCGGCGACCGGCGGCTGAGCTAGTCCTCCATGTCACGTTTCTTCATCGACCGGCCGATCTTCGCCTGGGTCATCGCCATCATCATGATGCTGGCGGGCATCCTGTCGATCTTCAGCTTGCCCATCGCCCAGTACCCCAGCATCGCGCCGCCCTCGGTATCGGTGACCGCGGTCTATCCGGGCGCGGACGCCAACACCGTCATCAGCACCGTCACCCAGCCCATCGAGCAGCAGATGAAGGGGCTGGACCACCTGGAGTACATCTCCTCCACCGGTGACAGCTCGGGCACCTCCACCATCACCCTGACCTTCGCCCAGGGGACCAATCCCGACATCGCCCAGGTGCAGGTGCAGAACAAGCTGCAGCTCGCTACCCCCGTCCTGCCAACCGAGGTGCAGCAGCAGGGCGTCGTGGTCGCCAAGGCCACCAAGAACATCCTGCTCGGGATGGCGCTCTATTCCACCACCGGCGCGCATTCGAGCTCCGACCTTGCGGACTTGGTCAACAGCAAGCTGCTCGATCCGTTGAGCCGAGTGACGGGGGTGGGCGACACCCAGCTGTTTGGCGCGCAGTACGCCATGCGGATCTGGCTCGATCCCTACAAGCTGAACAACTACGGCCTGACCGTCACCGACGTGAAGACCCAGGTCACCGCGCAGAACGCTCAGATCGCCTCCGGCCAGCTGGGCCAGCTGCCGGTGGCCGGCGATCAGCAGCTGAACGCTGTGGTCACCAGCCAGTCGCGCCTGCAGACGCCCGAGCAGTTCGCCAACATCGTGCTGAAGACCAACCCCGACGGGTCCAGCGTCTACATCCACGATGTCGGGCGGGTGGAAATGGGTCAGGACAGCTACACGCTGACCGCCCGCTACAATGGTCATCCGGCCGGAGGCCTGGGGATCAAGCTTGCGCCCGGCGCCAATGCGCTGAGCACCGTGAAGGCGGTGAAGGCCAAGGTCTACCAGATCGCCGCCGGCTTTCCGCCCGACGTGAAGGTCGCCTTCCCTTACGACACCACCCCCTTCGTCCAGCTCTCCATCGAAGACGTAGTGCGCACGCTGATCGAGGCCGTGATCCTGGTCTTCGTCGTCATGTTCATCTTCCTGCAGAACTGGCGCGCCACGCTGATCCCGACGATTGCGGTGCCGGTCGTGCTGCTCGGCACCTTCGGGGTGCTGGCGGCGCTGCACTACTCGATCAATACGCTGACGATGTTTGCCATGGTGCTGGCCATCGGCTTGCTGGTCGACGACGCCATCGTGGTGGTGGAGAACGTCGAGCGGATCATGGACGAGGAGGGGCTCTCCCCGCTGGAGGCCACCCGCAAGTCCATGCAGGAGATCACCGGCGCCCTGATCGGCATCGTGCTGGTGCTGACCGCCGTCTTCCTGCCGATGGCCTTCTTCGGCGGCTCTACGGGCGTGATCTACCGCCAGTTTTCCGTGACCATCGTCTCGGCCATGGTGCTGTCGATCCTCACCGCCCTGATCCTGACGCCCGCGCTTTGCGCCACCCTGCTGAAGCCAACCAAGGGGCACGGCAAGAAGCGAGGCTTCTTCGGCTGGTTCAACCGCAATTTCGACCGCGGAGTGAGGGATTACGAAGGCGCGCTGAAGCACATCACCAAGGCCTGGATCCCCTATGGGATCGTCTACCTGGCCATCGTCGTGGCCATGGCGGCGCTGTTCTTGCACCTGCCCACGGGCTTTCTGCCCGACGAGGACCAGGGTGTGGCCTTCGTGCTGGTGCAGCTCCCGCCCGGCGCTGTGATGTCGCGCACCATCGACGCCGAGAAGGTCGTCGAGCACGAGTTCCTGGTCAACCAGAGCAAGGCCGTGAACGCCGTCTTCTGCATCGCGGGCTTCAGCTTCGCCGGTCAGAACCAGAACGCCGGCCAATGCTTCGTACTGTTCAAGCCCTTCGACCAGCGGCCCGGAGCCGCCAACAAGGCCCAGGCCGTGGTCGGACGCTCGTTCATGGCCTTCTCCAAGGTTCGGGACGCCCTGATCATCCCGCTGATCCCGCCTTCGGTGCAGGAACTCGGCAACGCCACGGGCTTCGACCTGGAGCTTGAAGATCAGGCCGGTCTCGGCCACGACGCCATGGTCGCGGCGGAGGGGCAGCTGCTCGGCATGGCTTCCAAGGACCCCACGCTTGTCGGCGTGCGTCCCAACGGCCTGCCCGACCAGCCGCAGCTGAAGATCGACATCGACCAACCGAAGGCCACGGCGCTCGGCCTCTCCATAGCCGACGTGAACGACACCATCGGCACGGCCTGGGGCTCGAGCTATGTCAACGACTTCACTGACCGCGGCCGGGTCAAGCACGTCTATGTCCAGGGAGACGCCCCCTACCGGGCCAAGCCGAGCGACCTCGACTACTGGTATGTGCGGGGCTCCAGCGGGTCGCTGGCGCCGTTCTCCGCCTTCTCATCCAGCCATTGGGAGCCGGGGGCCACGCAGCTGCAGCGCTACAACGGCCAGCCGGCGCTGGAAATCCAGGGCCAGCCTGCGCCGGGGCTGAGCTCGGGGGCGGCGCTGGACAAGGTGGAGGCCATGGTCAAGAAGCTCTCCCCCGGCGTCGGGCTGGAGTGGACCGGTCTCTCCTACGAGGAGCGCAACGCCGGTTCCCAGACCGGCCTGCTGTTCGGCCTGTCCTTCGTGGTGGTGTTCCTGTCGCTCGCCGCCCTCTACGAGAGCTGGTCGGTGCCGGTGGCGGTGCTGCTGGTGGTGCCGCTCGGCATTATCGGGGCGGTGTTGGCGGTGACGGTGCGGGGCCTGACCAACGACGTCTTCTTCCAGGTAGGGCTGCTGACGACCATGGGCTTGGCGGCCAAGAACGCCATCCTGATCGTGGAGTTCGCCGAAGGCGAGATGCGCAACGGCGCGACCCCGATCCAGGCCGCCATCCAGGCCGGGAAGCTGCGACTGCGCCCGATCCTTATGACCTCGCTCGCCTTTATCGTGGGCGTCTTCCCGCTTGCGATCTCCAACGGCGCAGGCTCGGGCGGCCAGAACGACATCGGCACGGGCGTGGTCGGCGGCATGATCGGCGCCACCGTGCTGGCCATCTTCTTCGTGCCGCTGTTCTACGTCGTGATCCGCAAGGTCGCGCCCGGAAAGCCCGGCCGCAAGCCTGCCGACGATATCAACGACGCCAACGTGAAGGGGACCTGAGATGGCGTCCCTTCCAATCCCCCGCCGCGTCCGGCGCGTAGCACCGCTGGCGCTGGCCTTGCTGCTCGGCGGCTGCATCAGCCTGGAATCCAAGTACGTCCGCCCCGCCGCGCCCGTCCCGTCCGCCCTGCCCCAGGGCGGCGCCTACGGCGCGGCTGAGCCGGTGCGGACGGCCGCCCCGGACCTCGCCTGGCGCGACTTCTTCACCGACCCCAAGCTGCGTCAGGTCATCCAGTCGGCCCTGACCAACAACCGCGACCTGCGCGTGGCCGTGCTGAACATCGCCGAGGCGCGCCAGCAGTACCGTATCCAACGCTCAGCGCTCCTGCCCCACATCGCCGCCAATGGCGACGCCACCTACGAGCACATCCCGACATCGGTGCTGGGCGCCACCTCCGGCGTCGCTTCGACGACTGGGACCACAGGCGGCGCGACGACGGGGAGCGCCAGGTCGAGCGTCTTCATCCGGGAGTACGAGGCGACGCTTGGCGTCAGCAACTACGAATTGGACCTTTGGGGACGGGTGCGCAGCCTGACCAAGCAGGCGCTCGAGCAGTATCTGTCCACAGACGCCGCCCGGCGCGCGACCCAGATCAGCCTCATCTCCCAGGTGGCCACCGACTACGTCACCTATGCCGCGGATCTGGAGCGGTTGAACACCGCCAAGGAGACGGTAAAGGCCGACACTACCAGCCTGCAACTGACGCAGGCCCGATTTAGCGGCGGCGTCGCCTCTGAACTGGACGTGCGCCAGTCCCAGACCGCCCTGGAACAGGCTCGGGCGGATGTGGCCACCTACACCACCACCCTGGCCCAGGACGTCAACGCGGAGACCCTGCTGGTAGGCGCGGCCATCCCGCCCGACCTGCTGCCCGGCCCGCTGGATGATGGCTTCGCCACCTTGGCCGACCTGCCCGCAGGCGTCAGCTCCGACGTGCTGCTGCGCCGCCCCGACGTCGAGGAGGCCGAGCACACGCTTCGCGGCTACAACGCCAACATCGGTGCGGCGCGCGCGGCCTTCTTCCCCACCATCCTGCTTACCGGCTCAGGGGGAACAACCAGCTTGACCCTCGCCAACCTGTTCGGCGCAGGGACGGGCCTTTGGAGCTTCACCCCCACGATCAGCCTGCCGATCTTCGACGCAGGCGAGAACGCCGCCAACCTGCGCCTGGCCAAGAACCAGCGCGACGTCGCCATCGCCCAGTACGAGAAGGCTGTGCAGACCGCCTTCCGCGAGGTGGCTGACGCGCTGGCCCAGCGTGGACAGGTCAGCGAGCTCGTGGCCGCCAACCAGGCCTACGCCTTCGCCACCAGCCGCTCCCTCACCCTGTCGAACGCCCGCTATCAGCGCGGCAGCGACACCTACCTGAACACCCTCACCGCCCAGCTGAACACCTATGCGGCCCAGCAGGCCCTGGTGACGGCAAGGCTGACCCGCGCCACCAATCTGATCACCCTGTACCAGACGCTCGGCGGCGGGGTGCGGTGAAGCCGGACGGCGATGTTCGCCCTCTACATCGAAGGCCCTTCAAGCCCTCGACGACGACGCCCACTACGATGACGAGAGCCGCAAATCTCAGTCATTGATCCAGTCGGTGAGCCCCTCGCGCGCATGCACTTCTCGCAGCGACGGCATGGTCCGCATCCGGCGCACATAAGCGCCCAGGTGTGGGAAGTCGGTGGCGGGCGCAGGCATGGCTCGGGACCAGCGGGTGAGCATGGTCAGCAGGAAATCGGCGGCGCTCAGCCGCTCGCCGAGCAGGAACCGCCGCCCGTCGGAGAAGCGCGCGTCCACCCGCGTCCAGATCGCCTCGATCTGCGCCCGGGCTTGCGTCTGCACCGCCTCCATGTGGTCAGGGCCCGCGGGCTCGTCGGGGTAGAACCAGACGCGGAACGCCGGTTGCAGCGTGTTGGCGAGAAACAGCATCCACTGCAGGTAGTCCGCCCGCCCTGCCGCTCCCACAGCCGGCGCGAGTCCGGCGTCAGGATGGCGTTCGGCCAGCAGCATCAGCAGGGCCGCCACCTCGGCATGCGGGACGCCGTCCACCACCAGCATCGGCACGCGGCCGCTTGGGTTCAGCTTCAGGAACTCCGGCGAGCGCTGGGCCTGCGCCGCGAAGTCCACCGTTTCCAGCTCGAAGGGCGCACCCAGTTCGATCAGCATCCAGTGCACCGCCAGGCTGGCGGTGGAGGGCGCATAGTGGAGTTTGTAGGGCGAGGATGTGTCGGACATCATGTCTCCGGCCGGGCCAGCACGAGGAAGTGGGTGACGTTATGCGCGTGATCGTGCACGTCGCTCGCCAGCACCTTGAGGCCGTAGAGCGTCGCGGCGGCGGCGGCGGCCACCACCGCCCGGGCTGGATCGGGCCTCGCGGCCAGGTCGGCGGCGGCCCCGGCGGTGTCGTAGGCCGCCTCTGCCGTCAACCCATGGGTCCTGAGGAACACGCCGCACTGCTTGAGCGCCATGGGATGACTGGCCACGATACGCACGTCGGCGAGCATCGTTTCCGGTCCCGCCAGGAGCTGCATGCGGATCGGCCATGCGTGCTCGGCGAGCACCTGCAATCTTGAGGCGGGCAGCAGTTCGGCCACCTCCGGCACCGCGCCTGCGATACTGTTCCTGATGGGCACGAAGGCGAAGGCGCAGCCGCCCGCCTCCACAGCGGCGAACACGTCCGCAAAGCTCCCGTAAGGCATGGGGTCCGCCTGCGGCAGGAAGGCTTGGCAGGCTTCGTGGCTGAAGGCGCCGTACGTCCCTTGGAACGCCGCCCGCACCGGGTGCTGCATCGCCTGTCAGCCGCCGAAAGCGGCGCGCAGGCGGTCCAGCTGGGAGATCACGGCGTTGGCATCCGTCTCGGGCGTCGCCCGGCGGTACATGCGGTCGTCCAGGTGCGCTACCCGCTCGTACAAGCGTTGCGACCGACTGAGCAAGCCGAACAGGCCCATGGGCAAGGCCGAGGGGTCCGTTTCCGCCGCCACGGAGGCGCATCCCAGGTCCTGCGGTTCAACGTCGGCGACCAGGTCGTCCGCAAGCGGCGTGCTCAGGCGGTAACGGGCCTCGCAGGCCTCCACCGCCGCCATGTCGCCCTCGCGCACTGCGCGCTGCACCAGCAGCCAGGACGCCACCTGCATCAGCTGGGTGGTGAGGCGCATGCTGCAGTTGGCGTAGGCCAGGGCGGCCCCGCGCGCCAGCAGGCGCGCTTCCTGTCGGCCCGCGCCATCGAGGTAGGCGGCGGTGTCCTCCACCAGCGTCATGCCATCCTGGAAGGTGCGGTCGAACAGGGCGGATCGTGCAAAGTCGTGCACCGCATCCGCACGCGCGCCGACGCCATCGTCCAGCACCGCCAGCTCGCTCATGCCTCGTCCCCTAAAATGATCCGGCCCGAAGCGACCCTATCGGGCGCGATGGCGTGCAACCCCTGTGCCATGGCCGGCGCGGCTGCTTGCCCCACCCTGCCCTCAGCTCCCGCCGAAGGAGAACAGGGCGTCGGCGGCCTGCCGACCCGACTGCTTGCGCGCCAACGCTGCGCGGGTGCGCTCCACCTCGGCCTCCAGCCTGGCGATGCGGCCGTTCAGCTCCTCCACCCCGTAGGCGTCCAGGTCTTCCCGAGCGACGGCGTCCAGGTGGGCGCCGCGTGGGGCGCGAGGTGGCGCGGGTTCCTCCATCGGCGTCCTTGTCCCTGGCCCGGCGCCTCGTGCGGCGATCGTGCGCCGGGTGAGTTTAACAGACCGAGCCGCCCTGGACGAGAGAGCGCAAGATGACCGCCATCCCCGACCAAATGACCCGGATCGCCATCCGCGGCGGCAAAGGCGACGCGAGCGCCCTCCACCCCGAGGTTGTCGCCACGCCCCGTCCCGAGCCCGGCGAAATCCTGATCCGCACCCACGCTGCAGGCGTCAACCGGCCCGATCTGCTGCAGCGTCGTGGAGCCTACCCGCCACCACGCGGCGCGCCCGATACGCTGGGCCTGGAGGTCGCGGGCGAGGTGGTGGCGCTGGGCGAGGGCGCCCTGCGTTGGCGGCTTGGCGACCGCGTCTGCGCCCTGCTCGCCGGCGGCGGCTATGCGCAGTACGTGGCCGTGGACGCCCGGCAGGCCTTGCCGATCCCTGAAGGCGTCGACTGGTTCCAGGCCGCAGCCCTGCCGGAAACGGTGTTCACCGTCTTCTCCAACGTGTTCGAGCGGGCCCGCCTGCAGGCTGGCGAGACGCTGCTGGTCCATGGCGCCACCAGCGGGATCGGCGTCACCGCCATCGCCATGGGCAAAGCCGCCGGCGCCCGGGTGATCGCCACGGGCCGAGGCCGCGACAAGGCCTCAGCCGCCCTGCGCCTTGGCGCCGACATCGCCATCGATGCGAAGACGCAGGACTTCGTCGCAGAGGTGACCGCCGCAGGCGGCGCCGACGTGGTGCTGGACATGGTGGGCGGCGACTACGTCCAAAGGAACATCGCGGCGCTGAACCCCGACGGCCGTATCGCCCAGATCGCCTTCCTGGCCGGCTCCAAGGTGGAGCTTGACCTCTCCGCCATGCTGCTGAAGCGGCTGACCTTCACAGCCTCCACCCTGCGCGCGCGCCCGGCGGAGGAGAAAGGCCGGCTGGCTGCGGCCATCGAAGCGCGGGTCTGGCCCTGGGTCGCCTCCGGCCAGCTCCGCCCGCCCATCGACAGGGTCTTCCCGCTCGCCGAAGCGGCCGCAGCCCACGCCTATCTCGAAGCGGGCGAGCATGTGGGCAAGGTGATGCTGAGCCTGTGAGACCCGCCGCGATGCTTACTCCCGATTAACCCACTTGGGTGGACGAAGCTGAGCCACAAGCTAGAAGAGCCGCGTCATGGCCATCGGCGTTTTCGATTCCGGCATCGGCGGCTTGAGCGTGCACCGCGCCCTGGTGGAGCGGATGCCCCAGGCCGACTTCGTCTACTTCGCCGATCAGGCCCATTGCCCGATCGGAGAGCTGTCAGGCGAGGATATCGTCGATATCACCCGCCAGGGCTGCATCCGCCTGTTCGACGCCGGGGCGAACCTGGTGATCCTGGGCTGCAACACCGCCTGCGCCATAGCGCTTCGCCGGTTGCAGCAGACCTGGCTGCCCGGCTACTGCAAGGCGCTGGGTCGGCCGGTCAACGTCATCGGCATCATCGTGCCCACCATAGAGGCCGCCACCGGCTTGCCCTGGGAACACGAGCCGGAACGCCGTGGCGAGAAGGTGGAGGCGCTGGACGTCGTAGGCCTTTTCGCCACGCCGGCGACCGCGGGCAGCCGCGTCTACGAGATCGAGATCGACAAGCGCCGCCAGGATGTCGCCGTCTTCACCGAGCCCTGCCCCACCCTGGCGCGCCTGATCGAGGCGGGAGCGCCGCAAGCCCAGTTGGCGGAGACGATCGAGGGCCACGTTAAGGCTCTCACCCTTCGCATCGGACGTGAGCCGGACCGCGCGGTGCTCGGCTGCACCCATTACGAGATCGTCGCCGAGCTGTTCCGAGCCGCCCTGAAACGAGGCACGCCGGTGATCCACCAACCCCAGGCCGTCGCCGACGCCATGGAGCGTTATCTGGCTCGCCACCCCGAGTATGATCCCGGCCATGAGGGCGGCCGGCGCTTCTTCACCACCGGCGAACCTCGGGCCCAGAACGGACATGCGCAGACGTTCTGGGGAGCACCTGTGCGGTTCGAGGCCGCCTAGAGAGAGGCCTGCAGCCCAAGCGCACAGCGCCTGCGCTAGCTTCGGAACAGCGACAGGATCGACTGTGGCGACTGGTTGGCGATGGCGCCCGGCTGGGCGGAGAGCTGCTGGCTCAGCTGCAGGGCTGTAAGCCGGATGCTGTCGTCATCATCCCCTTCCGGCGCGCCCAGGGCCTGGCCAAGCGTCTGAAGGAAGCCGGCGTGGGCGCTGATCTGGTCGGCCTGGCCACGCAGGGTGGAGAGGGCCGAGCCCGCCGCTCCGATCGCGCTCCCAAGGCTCGTGAAGGCCGCACCGGCCACGGTCGCCGTCGCAACCGAAGGGCTGGGCGGCAGGGCGAGCGTGGAACCACCCAGACTCAGGTCCACCGGCGTCAGGCTGGCGGTCGCGCCATCGCCCAGAGCCACCTTCAGGCTTGTGGCCTGCGAGCCGTCGATCAGGTTGACGCCGTTCACCGTCGCGCTCGAAAGCGCGGAACCGATCTGTTGGGCGTTCGCCTGGAACGACTGATTCAGGTCCGCGCGCTGGTCGGCGGTGACGGCGGGGTCGCTGGCGCGTCCGGCCGTCTCGCGCAATTTCTGGAGCAAGCCGAGCACCGTCTGCCCCGCTACGTCGGCGGTGTCGGCGGCTGTGACCGCTTGGCCGATGCTGTCCGCCAGGGCGTAGAGGCTCGGTCGCCCCGTGGTGGCGGATACAGATACGGCAGGCTGACTCTCGTCCGGCGTCGCGCTGGCGGGTGCCGCCTTGGTTGCGGAGGTGTTGGAGCTCTGCAGCGCCAGGGTCTGCAGAGCGGCCAGGGCGCTGGGCACGCCAGTCACGCTCAAGCTCATGGCGGCTCCTTCTCGTTCGCCTTCGCTGCGTCCGCAGCGTCGGGCCGTACGACTGATGTCGCGCCGACCTTCGGCGTCAGCCTACGGCCGTAATGGTGAGCGGAGCGTTAACCTTAACGCCGAGCACAGTCCTGCTCAGGCGGAGGTCGAGACCAGCGCGCCAGCCGAATAGTCCGGAGAGGCGGCCAGGGTGTCCAGCTGCTCGCGGGGAACCTCCACCAGCAGCCGGCCGGTGGTCACGTCCACGAGGCGATAGGTGAAGACGCCTGTTTCGCTATGGTCGACGTAGAGGCGAACGCCCGGCTTCACCGCTGCGGTCTCGTCGGCGCCCGCAACCTGGTCGTTGGATGCAG
>CAXTRP010000009.1:0-12584 GCA_964246615.1 uncultured Caulobacteraceae bacterium
TGGCCGACGTGGAGGACGCCCTCGACTTCCCCGCCGCAGACCTTATGGACGACCCCGACGATCAGGACGGGTAAGGGTTCAGGGACAACGCTCATGGCCGAGGCCTACATCTGCGACGCCGTGCGCACCCCGATCGGGCGCTACGGCGGGTCGCTGGCCGCTGTGAGGCCTGACGACCTCGCCGCCATTCCCCTGCGCGCCCTGAAGCACCGCAACCCGGACGTGGACTGGGCGGCGCTGGACGACGTGATCCTGGGCTGCGCCAATCAGGCGGGAGAGGACAACCGCAACGTGGCCCGCATGGCGGCGCTGCTGTCTGGGCTGGGGGAGGGCGCGCCCGGCGGCACCATCAACCGGCTGTGCGGCTCGGGGCTGAACGCGGTGGCCATGGCGGCCCAGGCGATCCGGTCGGGCGACGCGGAGCTGATCGTCGCCGGCGGGGTGGAGAGCATGACGCGCGCGCCCTTCGTCATGCCCAAGGCGGAAGCCGCCTTTGCGCGCGAGAACACCGTCTACGACACCACGATCGGCTGGCGCTTCGTCAACAGGCAGATGAAACATGAGTTCGGCGTGGATTCGATGCCGGAGACGGCGGAGAACGTGGCCGAGCAGTTCCAGATCTCGCGGGAGGACCAGGACCGGTTCGCCGCCGAAAGCCAGCGCCGCGCCGCCGCCGCCCAGGCCTCCGGCCGCTTCGCCGCCGAGATCGTGGCCGTCGAGGTTCCGCAGAAGAAGGGCGACCACCTGAAGGTCGACCGTGACGAACACCCGCGGGAGACCAGCGTAGAGGCGCTGGCCAAGCTGCGACCCATCGTCAAGCACGACGGCACGGTGACCGCAGGCAACGCCTCGGGCGTCAACGACGGCGCCGCCGCCTTGTTCATCGCCAGCGAAGCCGCCGCCCGGCGCCACGGCCTCACGCCTCGTGCGCGCGTTTTAGGCTCCGCCGTGGCGGGCGTACCGCCGCGCATCATGGGGGTCGGCCCCGCCCCTGCCAGCGAGAAGCTGCTTGGCCGCCTCGGGCTGGAGGTCGGCGAGATGGACGTCGTGGAGCTGAACGAGGCCTTCGCCAGCCAAGGGCTGGCGGTGCTCCGCCAGCTCGGCCTGGCTGACGACAGCGCGCACGTGAACCCCAACGGCGGCGCCATCGCGCTGGGCCATCCCCTCGGCATGTCCGGCGCGCGCCTGGCGCTCACCGCCACCGAGGAGCTGCAGCGCCGCACGGGCCGCTATGCGCTCTGCACCATGTGCATCGGCGTCGGCCAGGGGATCGCCCTGGTGATCGAGCGCTGCTGAAGCTATCTCGCGCGAAAGCGCGGATGAAAGTCGGGCCTGCGCGTCTGAACTCATAGGAACGCCTTCAGCGTTTCGAGGAACAGCGGCGTCTGGTCGTGGTGCAGCCAATGGCCGGCGTGCTCGAAGCTCTTGACGTGCACGTCACCGAAGTAGGCCGTGGTTCCGTCCTTCGCCGGGTCTATGGCCCAGCTGTCCTGGCCATGGCAGAGCAGCACCGGGCAGGTGATCGACGACCAGAGCCCGTGCAGCTGCGCGTCGGTGAGGTCGAGCGGCGGTACGGAGCGGACGTAGTTGTCGAACTTCCAGCTGTAGGTTCCGTCCTCGTTGCGGCTGACGCCGTGGATGGTGAGGTGGCGCGCCTGCTCGTCGGAGAGGTAGCGGTTCTCCGCCTGCATGCGCGCCAGCGCCTCCTCGATGGAGGCGTAGCGGCGCGGCATCCGGCCGCTGAGCTGGCGCCGCTCGGCGATCCACTTGCGCCAGCGCTCCGCTGTCGGCAGGGCGGTGGTCGCCCGATCCGTGGGCTGAGCCAGGCCCGTGCCTTCGATGACCACCAGCTTCCGGATCGTTTCCGGGTACAGCCCCGCGTAACGCAGCGAGATGATGGCTCCCAGCGAGTGGGCCACCAGGGTCACCGGCGCCAGCTGTTGCTGATGAATCAACTGGGCGAGGTCGTAGACGTAGGCGGCCATGGTGTAGGCGCCGTCCGGCGACCAGGCGCTGTCGCCGTGCCCACGCAGGTCCGGGGCGATGACGTGCCAGTCGCGCCGAAGCTCACGCGCGATCCAGTCCCAGCTGCGGCTGTGGTCGCGCCCGCCATGCTGCAGCAGCAGCGGCGGCGCCTCGGCGTTGCCCCAGTCCACATAGTGCAGCCGCAGCCTCTGGGAGACGAAGCTGTGGGACGTGGGGCCGAAGTCGTCGGGGTTCATGCACGGGGCTCTGCTGGTCGTGCAGCCTTATTTCGCTACCGCCCGGCGGCTGCAACCTTCGCCTCCTGGCGGACGCGTCAGGCCGCGGGCTTGCAGGCGACGAACAGGTCCTGCGCCCCGGCGTACCCGGCAGGACCCAGCCACCCGCCGAGGCGGACGCCGTCGGGCAGATCAAGGCCCGCATCGAGCACCGCCTCCCGAAGGCGCTCGACCGGATGGGCGATGGCGCGCTCGGGCGAGCGCGGGTCCACCACCATCGAGCCCTCCCGCCAGGGACGAAAGCTGTGGGAGCCCTCCCCTCGCGCCACCGCAGGCGCCCGTTCCGCAGTCAGGGCATAGGCCGTGAACAGCAAGCGACCACCCGGCCTCAACGCCCGCGAGGCCTCCTGCAGGTAGCGCCGGATCGAGGGCATGGTCATGTGGCTGAAGACCGAGAAGGCGGCCGCGACGTCGATGGACCCGTCATCCACCGGGAAGCGATAACCGTCCTCCCGCCCCCGCCCCGCCGCGCGGTACTCGGCGTTGCCGAGATCGGCCTCGACGAAGCGGAAGTCGCCACGCGACTGCGCCAGACCTTTGCGGCAGATCAAGATCGCCCGGGGCGAGACGTCGAAACCTGTGTAGCTGGCGCGAAGGCTCAGGAAGCTGGCGAGAGGATGCGCCAGCCGCCCGATCCCGCATCCGATATCGAGCACGTCGCTGTCGGGGGTCAGCCGCGCGTAGGTGCGGAGCTGCTCCAGCAGTTCGCGTCCGGCCCGGGCGAAGTCGCCGCCGCCCACGTTGTGCAGCGCCTGCCACGGCTCACCCCACCGCGCAGGATCCCGCAGGCGTCCGGGAAGGCCGCGGACGTCCAGCCACGCGCCCGCCACCGTCCGCCTGAGCGGCGGCGGGAACAGGCCCGCGACCTGCGAGATCACCGACATGCATCCTCCCCGGTAGTTCCAAGGCCATGGTCCGGCGCCCCCGGTTGCGTCAAGAGCGGGGCGCCTCTGCGGCGGGGTGAAGCAGGCGGCCCAGCTTAGCTTCAAGGGGCGGCGATGAACACGAACCCGCCGCATTCCTGCATCAGCGGTCCCGCACCGTGCGCTGGAGCCCATCATTTGAGTCCGACACCGCCCTCCACTCGGCGTCCGCCGCGGCTGCCCGTCATCGTGCAGGTCGGCGTCCTTGCGGTGGCGGGGGTGGGGCTGGTGCTGGCCCTCGTGGTGGCGCCTGCAGCGCTGCGGGCCGCAGCCGCAAAGCCGGAAGCGGAGGCCGCCGCCCCGCCGCCGGGAACCTTCCGTCCGACCGATGAGCAGTGGCGCAGCCTGGGGTTCGCTCCGGTCCGCCAGACGCGCTTCGCCGACGCCGTGTCCACCGACGGCAAGATCGCGCTCGACGACGAAGCCACGGTCCAGGTCACGCCGCCCTTCTCCGGCCGGGTGGTGTCGGTGCTCGTGCGCGCAGGCGACCGAGTGGCGCGGGGGCAGGTGCTGCTGAGCGCGCAGGCCTCCGAGGTGGCCCAGGCCAGGAGCGACCTGGCGACAGCGCAGGTCGCAGTGACCACGGCGAAGGCGGCGGCCGAGGTGGCGGTGACCAACGCCGCGCGCCAGCAGGCGCTCTACAAGATCAGCGGGGCGGCCCTGCGCGACGTGCAGCAGTCGCAGAGCGACGCCGTCGCGGCCAGGGACACGCTGCAGGGCGACATGGCGGCCCTGGCGCTGGTGCGCAACCGGCTGGCCGTGCTGGGCGCGAGCGGTGGGGCCGCCGCCGGAGCCCTGGCCAGCGTGCGCGCGCCGATTGCGGGCGTGGTGACTGCGCGCCAAGTCGGTCCGGGCCAGTACCTGAACGCCACCTCCAACGGCGCCACGACGCCCATCTTCACGCTGAGCGACCTGTCCAAGGTCTGGCTCACCGCCAACGTGCGCGAGGAGGACGCCGACCGCGTGCACCTCGGGGCGCCGGTCAGCGTGACCGTCGACGCCCTGCCCGGCCGCACCTTCCACGCCCGCATCGACTACGTGGCGAGCGTGCTGGACCCCGCCACCCGGCGACTTGCGGTGCACGCCACGGTGGCGAACCCCGAGGGTGTGCTGAAGCCGGAGATGTTCGCCAACTTCGCCCTCGACGCCGGCCCGGCGGCCGAGGCGCAGGGCGTGCCGAGCGCGGCTGTGCTCTACGAGGGCGACACCGCCCGGGTGTGGGTGGCGGGACCCGGCCACGCCCTGGCGCTACGCGCGATCAAGACCGGTCGCACCCAGGGCGGCCAGGTTGAGGTGCTGTCGGGCCTGGCGGCGGGCGCCCAGGTGGTGACGTCGGGCGCGATCTTCATCGACCGGGCCGCCAAGAGCGGCTGAGCGGGCATGAGCTGACTGGGTATGAACCGCGTCGTCACCTTCGCGCTGCGCCACAGCGGGCTGATGCTCGTGTTCATGGCGGTCATGTTCGCCGCAGGCGTCGTGGGATTCCTGAAGCTCAACATCGAGGCCTACCCCGACCCAGTCCCACCCCTGGTGGAAGTGGTGACCCAGAGCACCGGCCAGTCCGCCGAGGAGATCGAGCGCTACATCACGATCCCCATCGAAGTGCAGATGGCCGGCATCCCGCACGTGACCAGCGTGCGCACCATCTCGCTGTTCGGGCTGTCCGACGTGAAGGTGCAATTCTCCTACGATTTCACCTATGAGGAGGCCGAGCAGCGGGTCATCAACCGGCTGACCCAGCTTGGCAGCCTGCCCAACAACGCCCAGCCGCAGCTGTCGCCGGAAAGCCCGATCGGGGAGATCTACCGCTACAGGGTCACGGGGCCGCCGGGCTATTCCACCACCGACCTGAAGACGCTGCAGGACTGGGTGCTGCAGCGTCGCTTCAAGGCTGTGCCCGGCGTCATCGACGTCACCGGCTGGGGCGGGCGCACCAAGGCCTATGAGGTGGACGTCGATCGCGGCAGGCTGCTGGCCTATGGCGTGTCGCTGAGCCAGCTGATCACAAGCCTCAACAACGCCAACATCAACGTCGGCGGCCAGACCCTGAACATCGGGCCCCAGGCCGCCATCGTGCGCGGCGTCGGCCTGATCCACTCCATGGACGATGTCCGCCACACCCTGATCACCGCGCCCAACGGCCAGCCGGTGACCATAGGCGATGTGGCGACGGTGAAGATCGGCGCCCTGCCGCGCCTCGGCGTCGCCGGTCAGGACGCCGACAACGACGTGGTGGAGGGCATCGTGCTGATGCACCGGGGCGAGAAGTCCCAGCCCACCATCAAGGCGGTGGAAGCCGAGGTGCAGCGGATCAACACCACCGACGTTCTGCCGCCCGGCGTTCATATAGAGAAGATCTACGATCGCTCCGACCTGATCTCGGTCACCACCCACACGGTCCTGCACAACATGCTCGAAGGCATGGTGCTGATCTTCGCCATCCAGTGGCTGTTCCTGGGCAACCTGCGAAGCGCCGTGATCGTGGCGGTGACCATCCCCTTCGCCCTGTTCTTCGCCATCCTGCTGATGACCATCCGGGGAGAGTCCGCCAACCTCTTGTCGGTGGGGGCCATCGACTTCGGCCTGGTGGTCGACGCCACGGTGATCATGGTGGAGAGCATCTACCGCCACATCGCCGAGCACTCGACCGCCGGCCTGCAGCCCCACCGGCGCCGCAACGCCAAGCTGGCGGTGATCGCCGAGAGCGCCGCCCAGGTCAGCCGGTCCATCTTCTTCTCCGCGGCCATCATCATAGCGAGCTTCGTGCCGCTGTTCACCATGACCGGCGTGGAGGGCCACATCTTCGGACCCATGGCGCGCACCTACGCCTACGCCATCGCGGGCGGCCTGCTCGCCACCTTCACCATCACTCCGGCGCTTTGCGCCCTGATGCTGCCCGACGACCTGAAGGAGGAGGACACCTTCCTCGTGCGGGGCCTTCGGCGCATCTACACTCCGGCGGTGGAGTTCGCCCTCGCCAACCGGGTGTTGACGCTCGGCGGCATGGGCGCGCTGCTGATGGTCACCGTGCTGGCTGCGGGATCGCTCGGCACCGAGTTCCTGCCCCACTTGGAGGAAGGCAACTTCTGGATCAGGGCCACCCTGCCGGGGTCGATCTCGCTGGAGGAGGGCGACGGCTACGTCGACCGCATGCGCCAGGTCATCAAGAGCTACCCGGAGGTCCAGACCGTGGTGTCCCAGCACGGTCGCCCCGACGACGGCACCGACGCCACCGGCTTCTTCAACGCCGAGTTCTTCGTGCCGCTTAAGCCCTTCGACACCTGGCCCGGCCACATCGGCAAGGAACAGCTCACGGCCAAGCTCTCAGGCGAGCTGGAGCGGCGCTTCCCAGGCGTGGAGTTCAACTTCTCCCAGAACATCGAGGACAACGTGGAGGAGGCGGCGTCCGGCGTGAAGGGCGCCAACTCGGTCAAGGTGTTCGGCCCAGACCTCGAAACGCTGCAGGCCACCGCCGACAAGATCGGGGCGGTGATGCACGGCGTGCCGGGGGTGGCGGACCTGCAGGTGCTGAGCGCCCTGGGCCAGCCCACGGTGCGGATCGACGTGGACCGGGTGCGCGCCGCCCGCTACGGCCTGCAGCCCGGCGACATCAATGCGGTGGTGAGCACAGCGGTCGGCGGCCAGGCCGCAGGCAGCCTTTATGAGGGAGGCAGCGACCGCAACTTCCCCATCCTGGTGCGCCTGTCAGCCGGACGCCGGGCTAGCCTGGACGACATCCGCAACCTGCTGATCGCGGCTCCCACCACCGCGGTGGGCGGGACCGGCGTGGTGCAGGTGCCGCTGAGCGCGGTCGCCGACGTCAAGCTCGTCTCGGGCGCGGCCTTCGTCTACCGCGAGCAGCAGAGCCGCTACATCCCCATCGAGTTCAGCGTGCGCGGTCGGGATCTCGGCAGCACGGTCAAGGCGGCCCAGGCCGCGGTGGCGCGCCAGCTGCAGCTTCCCGGCGGCTACCACCTGGAATGGGTGGGCGAACTGGGCGAGCTCAACTCGGCGCTGGCCCGGCTCGAGGTCGCCATCCCGATCAGCCTGGCCCTGATCGCGTTCCTGCTGTTCATCAACTTCTCGTCCATCGCCGACACCCTGCTGGCGCTGAGCGTCATGCCGATGGCCATGGTGGGCGGCATCCTGGCGCTGTCGCTCACCGGCACGGCGTTGAGCGTATCGGCCGCCATCGGCTTCATCGGCCTGTTCGGCATTTCGGTGATGAACGGCATCATCGTGCTTTCCTCGTTCAACCACCTGACCTCAGGCGGACTGGAGCGGGGCGTCGCGTTGCGCCGGGCTTGCGAGACCCAGCTTCGTCCTGTCGCCATGACCTGTTTCGCCGCCTGCGTGGGCCTGCTTCCCGCAGCCCTCTCCCACGGCATAGGCTCCCAGGTGCAGCGTCCCTTGGCGCTGGTGGTGGTGGGAGGCATCCTGCTGGCTCCTGCGCTGATCCTGCTGGTCCTGCCCGTGCTGATGGACATCTTCTCCTCCCACGGCCGCCCGCGCCGCGCGGGAGCGGACACCGCGGCGGCTGACGAGGGAGCGGCTGCATGAACAAAGGACCAGCACCCCTCTCTCATCAAGGAGGAGGGCTCAGGGCGCTCGGCGTCGCCTTGGCGACCGCCGCGCTCGCCGGATGCGCGGTCGGGCCGAACTTCCACCGCCCTGCGGCCCCGTCGCCCGCCGCAGGTTACGTCTCTGGCCCGCTCCCCGCGCGCACCGAGGCCGGACCCGCAGGCGTCGCGGGCGCATCGGCTCAGGCGTTGGCGTTCGGCCAGGACCTGCCCGGCCAATGGTGGAGCCTGTTCCACAACCGGGAGCTCGACACGCTGGTGGCCCAGGCCATCGCCGCCAATCCGGATCTGGACTCCGCCCGGGCCGCGCTCCGCGTCGCGCAGGACGAGCTGCGCATCCAGCGCGGCGGCCTGCTGCCCACGGCCGCCCTCAGCGGTCAGGCCACCCGCGAGAAGGACAGCCAGACCCTGTCCCCCACGCTGAACGCGCCGGTTCCGCTGTTCAGCCTCTATACCGTGCAACTTGCCATCGCCTACACGCCCGACGTCTTCGGCGGTCAGCGCCGCAGTATCGAGAACGCCGCAGCGCTGGCCGAACAACAGCGCTACGAGCTGGAAGCCAGCTATCTGACCATCACCACAAACGTCGCCCAGGCCGTCGTCCAGGCGGCCGGGCTTCGGGCCCAGATCGAGGCCTATGAGCGGCTGGTGGCCGTGGATCGGGGCCTGCTCAAACTCTACGGCGACGAGAAGTCGCTGGGCCAGCTCGCCCAGGCCGACGTCTCCGGGCAGGAGGCCGCCATGGCCCAGGCCGAGGCCCTGCTCGAGCCGCTTCGGCGGAGCTATGCCCAGGAGTGCGACCTGCTGGCCACCCTCACCGGGCGCACGCCGGCGGAGTTCGCTGCAACGCCCATCCGGCTGGCCGATCTCACCCTGCCCGAGACGCTCCCGGTGAGCCTGCCCTCCAAGCTGGTGGACCAGCGGCCCGACGTGCGCGCGGCGGAGGCGAACCTGCGCGCCGCAAGCGCCGCGGTCGGCGTGGCCGTGGCCGCGCGGCTGCCGGCCATCACCCTGAACGCCAACGGCGGCGGCGCCTCCACCGGCATCGGCTCGATCCTCACCAGCGGGAACAATTTCTGGACGCTGGCCGGCGGGTTCGCCCAACCCGTGTTCCAGGGGGGCCAGCTGCTCGCCAAGCAGCGCCAGGCGGAGGCCCAGTACGACCAGGCCCGCGCCCAGTACCGTTCCACCGTGCTGCAGGCCTTCCAGAACGTGGCCGACGCGCTCCAGGCCGTGCAGATCGACGCCCAATCGCTCCGTTCGTTAGGCGACGCCGAACGCGCCACCTTGAAGGGCCTGCAGCTCGCGCAGGCCCAGGAGCAGCTGGGCCAGGTCTCCGGCGCTCAGGTGCTGGTCGTCGAGGAAACCTACCGCATCGCGCTACAGGCCGAAGCCCAGGCCCAGACCGCCCGCTACGCCGACACCATCGCGCTCTTCCAGGCGCTCGGCGGCGGCTGGTGGAACCGTAAGGACGGCTGACGCGCCTCAGCCCTTCCCCGATCCGGCGCGCAGGAAGCCGAGCATGGCGGCGTCGAAGGCTGGCGGGTCCTGCAGCATGGCGAAGTGGCTGAGGCCCGGCAGGATGATGAGCTGCGCGCCTGGGATACTGCGGGCGAGATACTCGGTATGGGCGCGCTGGATGGCCTCGTCATGGTCGCCGTCCACGATGGCCACGGGCACGTGGATGCGCGCGAGGTCGGAAGCCCTGTAGTTCGGTTCGGTGTCCCACATCCGGTTGATCGCCGCCTTGAAGGCCGGGAAGCCTTTCGGGTCGGGCGACAGGGCCGGGTAGTCCGCAGCCGCATGAGCCTCGAAACGGGCGAAGGTGGGGCTGGTCTCGGTATCGGACTTCACCCCGCTCGGGTCCATGTTGGCGGCGAAGGCGAAGACGCGGGTGAGGCGTTCAGGGTGTCGCAGGGCCAGCACCAGGCCGATGATCGCCCCGTCGCTCCAGCCGACCACCGCCGCCTTCTGCACGTGCAGCCGGTCCATGACGGCGATCACGTCGGACGCCATCAGTTCGTAGGTGAAGGGCCGCACGTCGCGGCTGCTGCGGCCATGGCCGCGGCTGTCGATCAGGATCGGGCGATACCCCGCCTTGACCAGGGCCGCCGCCTGCGCCCCCCAGTAGCGGCCGTCCGCCAGCCCGCCGTGCAGCAGGATGACCGGCGCGCCCGAACCATAGCTCGTAAAATAGAGGCGCGCACCGTCGTGGACCACGTAGCCCGTGTAGCCGGCCGGTGGGAGGGCGACGGGGGCCGGTAGCGTACGCCAGGCTTCCGCGGCGTAGGACGGCGGCGCACCCGCAAGGGCGAGCGCTGCGGCTATGGCTACGGCCGCGAAAAGCCTGCTGAACATGACGGACCCTCCCTGCCCGCAGCTTAGCGGTTGAGACGAACCTGGGCCAAGAGGCGAACGCCTCAAAGCTCAAGTGCGCAGCGCTCGTGCACGGTGGGGCGCGAGACCACCACCTGCGACAGGCTCGGAAACTGCACCTTCAACCGTTCGGCGAAGAACAGGCACAGGTGCTCCAGCGTCGGGGTTTCCAGCCCCGGCGTCTCGTTCAGGTGCCCGTGGTCCAGCTCGGCCGCCAGCGCCTTGAGCGCGTGGTCGAGGGCGCCAAGGTCCGCCACCCAGCCGTGTTCGTCGTCCAGGCCGCCGCGCAGGCTCGCCTCCACCTGGAAGGAGTGGCCATGCAGGCGACGGTACTCGCCGCGGGGGCCATGCGGCAGGCTATGGGCCGCGTCGAAGCTGGCGGCCTTGGTGATCTGGAAGACGGGAGCAGGCATGGCGCGGGCGGCGGGTCCTAGGGCAGGCCCAGGTATTTGTGCGTCTGCACGCTCAAACGCCAGCGCGGATGCGTGAGGCAGTAGGCGACCGCGGCCTGCGTGTTCGCTCGCTGGTCCGCGCCATCCATGGGCTGGAGCAGGAAACGCTCGAACGCCAGCCCCTCGTAGCGGGCCGGATCGACGCCAGCCTGGGGGTAGACCAGCTTCAGTTCCGCACCCGTGGTCTGGGCCAGCGGCTGGCCGGCCTTGGGGCTGACGCAGATCCAGTCCAGCCCGTCCGGCGCGGCCAGCGTGCCGTTGGTCTCCACCGCCACCTCGAAGCCCAGGGCGTGGAAGGCGGCGATCAGCGGCGGATCGAGCTGCAGCAGCGGCTCGCCGCCGGTGCAGACGACCAGCTTGGGCGTATCGTCCGGTCCTTGCCAGATCGCCGCGGCGGCGGCGGCCAGCTGAGAGGGCGTGTCGAAGCGGCCGCCGCCGTCGCCGTCCATGCCCACGAAGTCGGTGTCGCAGAAGGTGCAGACGGCGGCCGCCCGGTCCTGCTCACGCCCGGACCACAGGTTGCAGCCGGCGAAACGGCAGAACACCGCCGCGCGTCCCGCCTGCCCACCCTCGCCCTGCAGGGTGAGGAACAGCTCCTTGACGGCGTAGCTCACAGGCTGGCCCGCCACGCCGCCCAGCCACGGGCGCGCAAGGCGCAGGCGGGGCAGGTTCCGCAGCCATAGCCCCAGTCGTACCGCACGCCGCGTTCGCCGAGATAGCAGGTGTGGCTGTCCTCTAGGATCAGCGCCACGAGCGCCTCGCCGCCGAGGTCATGGGCGAGCGCCCAGGTCTGCGCCTTGGTCAGCCGCATCAGCGGGGTGTCGAGGACGAACGGCTGCTCCATGCCAAGCCGCAGGGCCGACTGCATGGCGTCGAGCGTGTCGCGCCGGCAGTCGGGATAGCCCGAGAAGTCGGTCTCGCACATGCCGCCCACCAGTCGTTGCAGGCCCCGGCGGTCGGCCAGGGCGGCGGCGTAGACGAAGAACACCAGGTTGCGGCCGGGAACGAAAGTGGACGGAAGTCCACGCGCCGTCATCTCGATGGCCCGATCGGCGGTGAGCGCCGACTCCGCCACCGCGCCGAACCCGCGCAGGTCCAGCACGTGGTCCTCCCCAAGACGCGCGGCCCACCCCGGGAAGGCGCTGCGCAGGCCGGCCAGCACCTGCTGGCGAGCCGCCATTTCCACCACATGGCGCTGGCCGTAGTCGAA
The DNA here is from genome assembly GCA_964246615.1 of uncultured Caulobacteraceae bacterium. GTDB lineage: Bacteria > Pseudomonadota > Alphaproteobacteria > Caulobacterales > Caulobacteraceae > CAHJWH01. The sequence continues at coordinate 11,803 of CAXTRP010000009.1, forward strand.
ACCGACGGTCTCCACATGCTCGAATTGCTCGAGCGCCCAGGCGAGGCAGGTGGTGCTGTCCTGACCGCCGGAGAATAGCACCAGGGCGCGCTCGCCTGTCTTTGGCGCGATCGTTTGGGAAGGAGACAGGTCAGCCATGGCCTAGATCGGGGGCGGGCGGTCGCGCAGGGGAACAGCACTCCCGAGGATGCGGCCGAAGGGATGAGATAGCCTTGGGCTCTACACCACCCGCCTTGCTGCGGGAACCTTTGGGTCGGCGCACCCCCTTCCGGTCATGTATGGGTGACAGGCGCACGCCTCCGAGCCGCCACACGGGCGCATCACCATGGCGGCTGGCGAGGAGTTCCTTCGATGATGCTGTTATTGGCGGTCCTGGCCCTCGCCGCCGCCGAACCGCCGCCGCCCACAGACCAAGCGCCGACCGTGGAAGGCCTGCAGCAGATGTACGACCAAAGCTGTGCGGCGCGGGAGTACGGCGCCTTCGACGATCTCTGCGACCAGCTCACCCACCGCCTGCGCGAGGTCCGGGCGGAGGCGGACAGGGCGGCGCGCAAGGCGGCCAGGCAGCGGCGCGCGCCTGGGCAAGCGGCTAAGCCGGTCGCCGCTCCTGCGCCCACCCTCACAGCCGCTCCTGCGCCAAAGCCGCCAGGAGCCGTTTGAGCCGCGCCTACCGCGGCGCGGATTGGGGTCCTGAGGAGCTGGTGTGCGGGGACTGGGCCTTCGTCGTGTCCTGCACCGCGATGATGGCCGGGCCCAGGATCACGATGAAGATCACCGGCAGG
>CAXTRP010000009.1:12594-22344 GCA_964246615.1 uncultured Caulobacteraceae bacterium
GACGAAGCCGCTCGCGGAGTGACGGACAAGAAGGCGGCGCCCCGGCGCCTCTCGAGGCCGAAGCTACTTCGTCGCCATGATCTGGATCGCGGCCGGGGTGCCGACGACGAAGAACAGCACCGGCAGGAAGAACAGGATCATCGGCACGGTGAGCTTGGCGGGCAGCTGAGCCGCCTTCTTCTCCGCCGCCGCGATCCGCAGCTCGCGGTTCTCCTTGGCCATGACGCGCAGCGCCGAGCCGAGCGGGGTGCCATAGCGCTCCGCCTGGGTCATGGCGGTGGCCACCGACTTGATGCCGGGGTGGTTGGAGCGCTTGGCGAACCCCTCATAGGCTTGGCGGCGCTCGGGCAGGTAGCTGAGCTCGGCGCTCAGCAGCGACATCTCCTCGGCCAGCTCGATGGAGCTGGACCCCATCTCGGCCGCCACCTTCTGGATGGCCGCCTCGATGGACATGCCCGACTCCACGCAGATCAGCAGCAGATCGAGTGCGTCCGGGAAGACGGCCATGATCGAGGCCAGCCGCTTGCCAGCGATGTTGCTGACGTAGACCCCGGGCGCGTAGTAGCCGAGGAAGAAAAGCACAAAGCAGCCGCCCAGCTTGATCTGCATCGGCCAGGCGAACGGGTGCAGGACGACAAGATAGAAGAAGCCGAACAGCGCCAGCAGGAAGGGCGTGAGAAAGCGAAAGAAATAGAAGGTGGTCAGCGGCTTGGGGCCGCGAAAACCGGCGGTGGCCAGCTTGTCGATGACCTTGGGATCTTCCAGGAGCTTGCGCACCTGGAGCCGTTCCATGATGTCCTTCAGGACGCTGTTGTCCTGGCGCCTGAGGCTCGCGTCCTTGATCTGCTGGCGCGAGCGGCGGCGCAGTTCCTCCCGCCGCGTGGCGACCGACTTCAGCCGGCCTTCCAGCTTGTCGCCCTTCAGGGCGGGCGCGGCGATGGTCACCACCGTGGCCAGACACATCACGGCCACGACGCCCGCCACCACGTTCAGCGGGTTGTCGAGAAGGTTGACGACGTCGTACATGCGCTGCCCTTCCCGTCAGAACTTGAAGTTGATCATCTTGCGCATGACGAAGATGCCTGCGCCCATCCAGAAGGCGCCGATCATCAACAGCACGTGGCCGCGGGGGTCGGTATAGAGGGGCGCCATGTACTTGGGCGTGGTGAGCTGCACCAGCAGCATGATGGCCGCCGGCAGCACGCCGATGATGCCCGCCGACGCCACCGCCTCCCCGGACATGGCCTTGATCTTCTCCACCATCAGCTTGCGCGAGCGGAGCACGACGGACAGGTTGTTCAGCGCCTCGGCCAGGTTGCCGCCGGTCTTCTGCTGGATGCCGAGCACGATGGCGAAGAAGCGCACCTCCGATGTCGGCATGCGGCTGTAGAGCTTCTCCAGGCACTGATCCATGGACAGGCCCATGCCGAGGTTCTCCACCACCTTGGCGAACTCCTCGTTCAGCGGCTTGGGCGCTTCGGTCGAGATCACCTTCAGGCAGTCGTGCACGGGCAAGCCGGACTTGATGCCGCGGACGATGACGTCGGTGGCGTCGGGGAAGGCGGAGGTGAACTTCTTGACCCGCCGCTTGGCGAGGAAGCCGAGCACCCAGCGGGGCAGGCCCAGGCCCGCGGCGAAGGCCAAGCCCAGGGCCACCAGGAAGCTGTGCGAGACGATGAAACCGACCAGCAGCATGACCGCGCCGATCGCGCTGCTGGTGATCCAGAACCCGCGCACGTTGGTGGCCAGGCCCGCCTGCTGCAGCCGGCTCTCCAGGGTCAGCGACTGCTTGCGCTGCTGGCGCTCCTGGGCCTTGAGGTCGGTCAGGATCTTCTTGCGGCGGTTGACCGTCTGGTCCTGAGCGCTGCGCTGCGACCGGTCGACCTTGGAAGCGCCCCCCAGCGACTGTGCTCGCTTCACGGCCTTGGCCTGGGAGCCGTCGCTCCAGGCGAAGGCGAAGGCGACGCCGCCGGCCGAGGCCGCGGCGAGCAGGACGCAGAGGAAAAGCAGCATTTCGGCCCTACTCCGCCGCGTCCAGGGCTTCGGCCAGCTCGCGCTCCAGGCCGTAGTAGCGCGCGCGATCCCAGAAGCGCGGCCGCGCGATGCCGGTGGAACGATGGCGCCCCGCCACCTTGCCGCCGGCGTCCTCGCCCGTGATCTCGTAGACGAACAGGTCCTGGGTGATGATCACGTCGCCCTCCAGCCCCACCACCTCGGTGATGTGGGTGATGCGGCGGGAGCCGTCGCGCAGGCGCGCGGCCTGGATGATCACGTCGATCGACCCCACCACCATCTCGCGAATGGTGCGGCTCGGCAGGCCGTAGCCGCCCATGGTGATCATGGATTCGATGCGGCTGATGGCCTCGCGCGGGCTGTTGGCGTGCAGCGTGCCCATGGAGCCGTCATGGCCGGTGTTCATGGCCTGGAGCAGGTCGAAGGCCTCCGGCCCGCGGACCTCGCCCACGATGATCCGTTCGGGCCGCATGCGCAGGCAGTTCTTCACCAGGTCGCGCATGGTGATGGTGCCCTGCCCCTCAAGGTTGGGCGGCCGGGTCTCAAGGCGCACCACGTGGGGCTGCTGCAGCTGCAGTTCGGCCGCGTCCTCGCAGGTGATGATCCGCTCCGACGGGTCGATGAAGGCGGTCATGGTGTTCAGCAGGGTCGTCTTGCCCGAACCCGTACCGCCGCTGATCAGCACGTTGCAGCGGGACGCGCCGATGACGCCGAGCACCCGCGCGCCCTCCGGACTGATGGAGGCGTACTCCACCAGGTTGCGCATGGTCAGCTTGTCCTTCTTGAACTTCCGGATGGTCAGGGTGGGACCATCGAGCGCAAGCGGGGGACCGATGACGTTGACGCGCGAGCCGTCGGGCAGGCGCGCATCGCAGATGGGCGAGCTTTCGTCGACGCGACGGCCGACCTGGCTCACGATCCGCTGGCAGATGTTCATCAGCTGCTGGTTGTCGCGGAAGCGGACGTTGGTGAGCTGGACCTTGCCGCCCACTTCGATGAACACCCGGCCGGCGCCGTTGACCATGATGTCGGCGATGTCGTCGCGAGCCAGCAGGGGCTCAAGCGGGCCGTAGCCCAGCACATCGTTGATGATGTCCTGGACCAGGTGCTCCTGCTCCGCGCCGGACATGGAGACGTTCTTGATCGCCACCAGCTCGGCGACGATGTCCCTGATCTCCTCGGCGGCGGCCTTCACGTCCAGCTGGGCGAGCTGTGACAGGTCGATGGTGTTCAGCAGCGCGGTGTAGATCGTCGTCTTGGTGGCGTGGTAATAATCGCTCTGCTCGCGCACGATCTCGGTGATCGCGCCGGGCTTGACGCTTCCACCCTGGGCGGCCTTCAGCTGCTCGAACGCGGCGGTCTGGCGGGGGCCGGTCTTTTCGGCGGAGGCGGCTTTCGGCTTGGGCGCGTCGGCGCGGGGCTCGACGGCCTTTGGCGGCTCCTGGCGCTGGGGGCGCGTGGAGATGTCTGCGCCGCCCGGTGGGGCGGGCGGAGGAGCGGTGGGGACGTCGGCCCCGTTGACGCTGCGCTTGCCGAACATGATGTCCTCAGCTGCGCTTGCGCAGGCGCTCGATCAGGGAGGTCGTGAAGGAGGCGGCCTTGACCTTGGCCACCGGGGCCTCGCGGCGCGACAGCAGCTGGGCGAACTGGACCACGCCCTCCGAGACCTTGGCCTTGGGGTTCACGTCCTGGACCATCTGGCCGTTGTTGGCCGCTTGTCCGAACAGCTTGGCGTCGAATGGCAGCACCATGGCGGGCTCGAAACCCAGCGCCTTGGCGAAGTCCTTCACCGGTATCTCGGGGCGGCCGGGCACGCCGACCTGGTTCAGGATAAGGAACGGCGGGCTGTCGTTGGGGCGGGCCTTCTTCACCAGATCGAGCAGGTTCTTGGCGTTGCGGAGGGAAGCCAGGTCGGGAGTGGCCGTCACCACCACGTCGTCGGCGGCGAGCAGGGTGCGGCGCATCCAGGCCGACCACAGGTGCGGCAGGTCCAGCACCACGTAGGGGGCGGTGGACCGGATCTTGTTCAACACCTCCTCATAGGTGTCGGCGTCGTGATCGTAGTCGTCGTCCAGCGAGGCGGGAGCGGCGAACAGGCTCAGACGCTCGCTGCAGCGCGCGGTCATGCGGTCGAGCAGCACGGGGTCCAGCCGGTCCGGCTTGGACAGGGCGTCTGCGAAGCCCTGCAGCGGGTCCTGGTTAAAGTCGAGGCCCGCGGTGCCGAACGGCAGGTCGTAGTCCACGATGACGGTTGCGGACTGCATGTGCTCGGACAGGGCGTGGGCGATGTTGTGCGCCAGCGTGGAGGAACCCACCCCGCCCTTGGCGCCCAGGAACGCCAGGGTGCGGCCGATGAAGGGCGTGGCCGGATCGGAATAGAGGGTGGTCACCGCCCGGATCATCTGCAGCACGCTCAACGGCGGCACGAGGTACTCGCTGACGCCGCGGCGCATCAGCTCGCGGTAGAGCGGGATGTCGTTGTGGGTCCCGATCACCACCACCTTGGTGCCCGGATCGCAGACCTCGGCCAGCTGATCGAGCTGGCCGAGCAGGATCGCGGCGTCGTCGGCGCTCTCGGCGATGATGAGCGATGGCGTGGGCTGGTTCTGGTAGAGCGCCAACGCCTCGGCCAGGCCGCCGGCCTTCACCAGCGTGGTGGCCCGGCCCAGCCTGCGGTCCGCGGCCACCTGCTCGGCGATGGCGGTGGTCTCGCTGCGCCGGCAGAAGATGTGGATGCCGATGCGCGGCACCGTGACCTCGCCCAGCGCCGCCTCGGCGTTGGCCAGCAGGGTCGCCACGGGGTTGGGCGCATGCTCGGGAACCGGCGTCGCCTCGGTGACCGGCTGGGGTCCAAGCATCGGGATCAGCGGGAACTCGACATCGTCGGGCTCCATCGCGATCGCCTGGACGCGGGGCACGGAAAAGTCGTCGTCGGCGTCGAAGCCCGCCAGCGGGTCCTCGAGTTCGGCTTGGGCTGACCGCATCATCATGCTCCCCATCCCACGTTGCCGCACAAGTTCAGTGTCAGATGGCCGATCATCAGTGGGTGCTCGATACGCTGCCGTTGGCCTGCTCATCCTTGGCGGACGAGGTGATGGCGCCCTGGCGGTACTTGGTCATGATGAAGGCGCGCCGGGTGTTGTCGGCGGGCGTCTCCACCGCGGGCGCCACCAGGTCGCGCGGGTTGGCGATCTGGGCGGCTAAGTTGGCGGTGACCGCACAGCCGAAGTGGCCGAAGGTCGAGTTGTGCCCGGTGCTGGTCAGGTTGGACCAGCCACCGCTGCAATTCGGCCCCTGCGCGTCGAAGCGGTCGTAGCTGGCGAGCAGCGGAGCCGACGGATTGTGGTGCGAGACGTAGCCGGCCATCTTCAGCCGCTCGCGGGGAACGCCGAGCTGGGCCATGTAGGCGCTGGCCTCGTCCTGCATCCGCCGGGCGACTGCGGGGCTGGCGCTGTCGAGTGGCGCGCGCACGCTGACCGGACCGCCGCCGTCGTCGCGCCACTGGCTGACGAACTGGCCGATCGCCGCCTTCTGCGCCACCGACAGGCCGCTGGCGTGCAGACCCAGTGCAAGCTGCTCAGGATGGCTGGCGATCTGGACGCCAAAGTGCTCGGTGGGCGTCAGCGACAGGTTCTGGGGATTGGTGTCGGCGGCGCATCCCGCAAGCACGGCGGTCGCCGCCACGATCCCCGCCAGGGCGGCCCGCGTCATCGTCTTATTGCACGACATAGCCAAAGGGTCCCTGATAGCTCTTGCCGGGCAGAGGCGCCGCGGGCCTGTCGAAGCCCTGGTTCAGTCGGCCCAAAAGGTAGGCGGACGCGTCGTCGGCGATCTGCAAGCCGTCCGCAGGCGTCTGGATCTGGTCCGGCCGCACGGCCTTGACCAGATAGGGGGTGACGATGACCACCAGCTCGGTCTCGCCCTGCTGGTAGTCGCGAGAGCGGAACAGGGCGCCCAGCACCGGCAGCTGCGTCAGCCCGGGTAGCGCGGCGATGGACTGCTTGTTGGTGGATTCCAGCAGGCCCGCGATCATCATCGCACCGCCGGACGGCAGCTCCACCACCGTCTCCGCCCGCCGCACGTTCAAGCCGGGGATGCTCAAGGTGAAGTTCGACGCCGTCGAGCTGCTCGTGCCGGAAGTTGTCCCAGAAGTCGTGCCCGTCGTACTCGAAGACGGAGCCCCGCTGCTGATCGAGATGCCGCCCACGTTAGTCAGCTCGGAGTATTCGGTGGAAAGCTTGAGGGATATCCGTCCGCTGGACAGCACCACCGGGGTGAAGCCGAGGCCTACGCCGAACTGCTTGAATTCGACGGTCACCCGGCCGTTGTTGTCCTCGGACACGGGCACCGGGAACTCGCCGCCCGCCAGGAACTTGGCGCTCTCGCCAGAGACGGCCGTGAGGTTGGGTTCGGCCAGAGTGCGGATCAGGTTGGTCTGCTCGAAAGCCTGCAAGATGCCATCGGCGCCGGAGCCGCTCTTGCCATTCATGACAGAGTAGGCGGCGGAGAGACCGCCCAGCACCGAGCCGTTCACGCCATAGACGGCCGAAGTCGCCACCGCGAGATCGCTGGCGCGGTTGTCCACCTGGGTGATCAGCGCCTTGATGCTGACCCCTAGCTGCTTGATGACTTGGCGGTTCACCTCGATGATGCGGACCTTGAGCATGACCTGCTCGGGCCCGGCCACCGAGATCATGTTCAGCACGTCTTCGGGCTTCTCAACGAAGCTCTGGGCGATGCGCATGGCCTTGTCGGCGTCGGCGGGCGTGGCCGCCTCCCCGCTCAGGATCAGCCGGTCGTTCACGGCTTCCACATGGATGGAGGAGCCCGGCAGGACGTGGTTCAGGGTCTCAGCCACAGCGGAAGTGTCGCCCTCCACGCGGATGTTCAGGCGCAGGATTTGATGGCCGATGCCATCCACGAAGGTGGCGTCGGTCTGGCCGGACTTCTGGCCCAGGACGTAGATGCGGCGCGGCGTGGACAGCACCACGTCCGCCACGCCGGGGTTGGAGACGATCACGTCGCGCGCATCCACCGGCAGCTCGATCACCGCCGACTTGCCCTTGGGCAGCGACAGGTTGCGGCTGGCGCCCCCCTGCCCGCCGAGGTTCACGCTCACCGTGCGCGCGCCGGGGGCGTGGCCGAGGTCGGCGAGGTCCAGGGCGCCGTGCGGACCCGAGGCGGGCCAGCCGGGAACGCTCATGGGCGGCGCGCCCATCAGCGCTGCGGCGGTCTCGGCCCGGGCGTGGCTGGCGCCGGCCAGCAGGACTGCGGAGACGAGCGCCAAGCCGCTCATGTGCGCCAGCGCGGTGCGGAGCGGTACGGATCCGAAGCCGCAGCGATGGGTCTGGGGCGCAGGGGTCATGAGGGGTGCGAAAGCTTGCGGCTCGGGCGAAGGGGTCATGGGGTCACCGGCGCCAGGGTGGGAGCGGAGTTGCGGAACACCCGGATGGTGTTCACCGTCGCCTCGTGGGCGACGGAGCCGACTTCGGCGCCTCCCGCCGCATCCGCATAGGAGCGAAGCGCCAGGGTCAGCGTGCCGGACGCCTTGGCCAGCACCAGGTACTCCGCCTGCTTGGGGGTGGCCTCCACCGTGGCGGTGGCGCCGACCGCGGAGACCGTCTTCTGCGCGGCCATGTTCTGGTCGATGGCCAGGACGCGCACGTTGCGCATGACGGTGCTGGTGAGAAAGCCGTGAGCGGCGGCGGTGGGAGAGGCGGCGCCGCTGGTGGGGCTGTCCACCGAGCGGGTGAGCAGCACGTCCACATGGTCGCCGGGCAGGATGAAGCCTCCCGCTGCGCTCTCGGCGGTGAGCGGCAGGGCGATGGCGCGCATGCCGGGGTCCAGCGTCACGGCGAGCACGCCCGACGCGCCCGCCCGCACCACCTTGGCGCTGATGAGCGGCTCGTCCTTGGTGACACGCTCGCGGACGATGGCGCCCAGGAAGCTCGCGCCCCGGCCCTGCGCCGGGTTGCTGACCGCATCGCCCGCGGCCACCGCCAGCTTGCCGGCGGCCTTGCCGAACTGGCCCTGGCTGACCGACGCCGTCTTGGCCGCGACACCGTCGGTGGTGTAGTCGGCGTTCACGTTGTCTGCGGGCCACGCCTGCCAGCCCATGTCGTCGGCCTGGATACGCTGGCCAACGGCCAGATCATGCAGGGCGACCAGCACCCGGACGGTGGGCGCAGGCGGTGCGATGGCGACCACCGTGGCTGGCGGCGGCGCGCTCTTGGCGCCAGCCAGGCCATGCATGAGGACGCCGACGCAGCAGACCCCTGCCAGGGAAGCGACGCCGAGGATGGCCATCCGGGCCGTGTTCATGCCTGATCTTCCCCGGCAGCGCTCGCCGCTCGGGCGGCGCGTCGATCTCGCTGGTGTGCCATGGGACCATGCCCCACCCTGGTTAACGGCGACCTAAGTGGCGCGACCGCCGGGTGAGGCGGAAAGCGCCAGCCCGTGTCAAAACGCGTGGGGGAGCTGCGCCCGGGGGGGCTGCGGGAACGCGACCAACGCCCCCATCGCGGTGGCGACGCCGTAGGGCACATCGCCGCCTGGCTGCAGCAGCCGCCCGATCCAGGCCGGGCCGCCGATGGCTGCGAGCCTCGGGGCGCGCCGGGCGAAGAGCAGGGTCACCGCCAGACCGCCTCCGGCCAGGGCGGTCCACAGCACGAAGGCCGGCACGGCAGCCGGCCCCAGCCACAGCAGACAGGCGGCGGCGAGCTTGGCGTCGCCTCCCCCCATCACACCGCCCGCAAACAGGCCGATGCCGACCGCCAGTCCCGCCAGGCCGACGCCCAGGCAGATGGCGAAGCTCGTCAGCGGCAGGCCCGCGGCCAGCGCGATGGGCGCGAAAGCCAGCGCCAGGCCTGCGCAGAGGCGGTTGGGGATGATGTAGCGGGTGGCGTCGGTGATCGCGGCGGCGATGACGCCGGCGGGAAAGACGAGCAGAAGCAAGGTGAAGATCAGCGGCGGCATGGGCAAGCTCCAGATCGAGAGCGACCCTGCCCGGGCTGGGTGAAGGAAGCGTTGAGGGCCTCAGCCCATCGCGTTGGCGACGCTCTTCAGGTTGTTGATCACAGAGGCCATGGCCCCGATGCTGGCGATCAGCGCGACGCCCAGCACGACGGCGATGATGGCGTACTCCACGGGGACGGACGCGCGTCGGTCGCGGATCAGGCGTTGGACGATGTCCAGCATGGGCGAGCCCCGGTTATGAAAGACAAAGGCCGCGGCGCTGTTTGCGCCGCGGCCCCCGTTACGCAGACTGTCGTTGCAGCTTAGGACGCGGTGCTGCCGACCGAGGTGCTGATCTGGTTGAAGGTCGCGCCGACCTTGGTGCCGAGCGCGGTGGCGCCGCCGATGATGACGACGGCGATCAGAGCCGCGATCAGGCCGTATTCAATGGCCGTGGCGCCCGACTCGTCCTTCATGAAGCGCGTGACGATCTTCGACATGTGGTAGTCTCCTGTTGGTTGACAAGCGGAAGTGGGTCCCGAGCACTTCCGCCCGCTTGACCCTGAACACATGCTCACAATGCCGGGAGCTCATTAATGTCAGGTGAAAGGCGCAAGACTAGCCAAAGTTTTTTGAGTTGATTTCTGTTTACCATATCGATGCATCAAAAGCATGGTTAATACAGATCAAGCTTTGCAGACAGTCCACACCGCACGCGGAACTCGACGCATCCCTATATAGACTCGCGAGCGCGCCTGGATGGCCTTTGAGGGTTTGTTGACG
>CAXTRP010000010.1:0-18178 GCA_964246615.1 uncultured Caulobacteraceae bacterium
GCCGCATGCTCGGCAAGCGCCAGGGCCCGGCGGAAGCGTGGCGAGCGCTCCCGCATACTTGCAAAGGTCTCACGGTCCTTCTCCGCTGCATGGCCGAGGCCGAACAGGCTGTTCGCCAGATAGCCCAGCTGCTGCAGGACGCCGTTGTTGGGGATCGCGCGCAGTTCCGAGACACTGGCCAGCGTGCGCGGTCGCCCTCCATCGCCCGCCTGACGCTGGACAGGGCGCGAGCCGGTCTTGGGCAGCAGGTGCGTTCCAAACAGTCCGACCAGCGCCGCATAGTCCGGGTCAGCCACCAGGCTGGCGAAATCCTGCTCAAGGGTGGCGAAGAACTCCGAGGCGAAATCCTGATCGTCGTAGATCGGGTCCGGTCCGGCTTCGGGGTCCTCCAGCAGCACGCTCTCCAGCGCAGCCGTCACCGTAGCCAGCGCCGCAGGGGGCGTCATCAACGGCAGGTAGCCCTCGCCGCCTTGGAAGGCGTCTTCCTCCTTCACCCTCACCCCGATGCGGGCGAACTCCGCGCGCGACCTGGGCGGAGCGGCGTAGCGGAAGCGGTCGGCGAGGCCGCCGGGATGGCCGCCGCGCCCCACCGACTCGCCATGCGTGTTGAAGAACACGATCTCCAGCTCGGTCAGCCCCTGCTGTTGCAGCATGTCCGCCAGGCGGAAACGCAGGCGCTCGATACGGAAGGTCGCCGCCAGCTGCCCGATGAAGCGGCCTGAGTCGGAAAAGCCGAACTCGATGGCCAGCCGCCTTCGCCTTACGAGATAGTCGCGGAAGTGGCGTGAGCGTAGCGCCTCCTCGACCACCTTCTCGCCCCGTTCGAGCGCTTCCTCGGTCTCGAACAGCGGGGAGATCTCTACGTGATCCTCCACCCCGAACAGGCGTGCGAAGTAGAGGGCGGTCAGAAGGGTGAAGCCGGTTTCGGTCTCCGCGATCAGGAAACGGACAGGTGTGGAGGCGTCCACGAACTTGCGCATCTGCGCCACGGTCATCATCAGCCGCCGCGCGGAGGCGGGCTCGTGCGCCAGGTCGCCGAAGTTGTTCTCCAACGGCGACGCCTGGGCGATCTAGCCATCGATAGCGGCGAAGTAGGTGCGCCGGTGGGTCGGGTCGGTGGGTGAGCCCTCCAGGCCTACGTCCCCCCGAATGGCGTTGTGCAGCTGGCCCGAGTTGAGCCTCACGTGCACGCCCGCCAGGCTAACGCCCTGAGCGGCCAGCCCGGCTCGCATGATCAGCAACGCCTGGCGGCTCTGGTCGTCAGGCGCGGCCTCGACTGCGGTGACGAGCCGCTGCATCAGCGGGTCGGGATGCACAAGCGCCACCTCGCGCCCCTCCACCATCGTTCGGGCGAAGGCGGGCAGGGCGGTGGGATCAGCCTTGGCGGCCTCCAGGGCGTCCAGCTGCGCTCGCGTCGTGTCCAGCGCCTCGTCCAGCACATGTTCGACCGCGGCGACTGCCGAGCGCCATTCGCCGGCTGCGCCCTCGGTCAGACCAGCCAGGGCCGCACGCCGCCGCTCCAGCGCCGCGGCCTTCAGTTGCAGCCGCTTGCCGATGCTCACCTGCCAGGTGACGTCGGTGCGTCCGTCCTGGTCGAAGCCGACCCAGGTGGCGAGCGTCGCCAGGCGCGGCGTCAGCTCGCTCCACCGCTGCGGCCAACGCTCCCGCGCCACATCCAGCGCGCAGCCGTAGACCCTCTCCAGAGCGGTGTGGGCGCAGGTCAAGGCCTCGACCGACCACGCGTGCTCCACCTCCAGCGACAGCGTCTCCGGCGGTCCATGCGGCCCCGCTTCGCCGACGGCGAGGCGTTCAGCCCGCCCCTCGCCGGTGAGTGGCTGTCCTTCGGCGTTGAAGCCTGTCGCGAGCTCGATCAGCGCATGGGAAAGCGGATGATTGAGTGCAAAGGTCGGGTGACCCGTCAGCACCAAGCCGAACGGCGTCCCCTGCAGCATGTGAGCATAGCGCTCGAAGTCGCCGTCCTCCGCCAAGCGTCGGAAAAGGCTGTCCAGCCGCTCATGCAGGTGGTCTGGAGAGCAGTCGCCGAGGTAGGCGGCCAAGCGCTCCGCCCGTGCGGCGAAGGCCTCCGAGGCCAACTGCTGTGTAAGCGTCTCAAGCTGATCCAGCGTCACCTCACCGCTCCTGATGGCGCGGCTGAGATCAAGCGCAAACAGTTGCGGCGCGTTGGTGAAGGGGTCGACCTCCATCCGGCGCCGCCCCTCGGCCAGACGGCCAGTCAGCTCCGTCCTCAAGGGCGTCATCTGAGCGCGGTCGGAGGCTTGCGGCATGCCTGGCCAATATCAGCCCCGTGACCCGGCTGCGAGCGTTGCGGCTTCATCCCTGCGCCCAATGAGCGATCAGTTGGTGGGCGATCGCCATGGGCGGCGGCAGGGTGGCTCCGCCGCCGCCAGACAGCAGCGCGCGAACCTCCTCGCGGGTGAGCCAGCGTACGGCCTCAAGCTCGGTCTGGTCCGCTCGCGCCTCGCCTGCCGCGACCTCGGCGATCAGGCCGATCATGAGGTTGGTGGGGAAGGGCCATGGCTGGCTGGAGTGGTAGCGCACTGCAGTCGTGGTCAGACCCGACTCTTCCTTGATCTCGCGGGCGCAGGCTTCCTCGATGGACTCGCCAGGTTCCATGAAGCCCGCCAGCGCCGAGAAGCGTCCCTGCGGCCAGGAGGGTTGGCGACCGAGCAGGCATCGTCCGTCACGTACAGGCAGCATGATCACCACGGGATCGGTGCGAGGGAAATGCTCCACCTTGCAGGCGGAGCAGAGCCGCTTCCAACCTCCCTCGGTCACATGGGTGGGTTGGCCGCAGACGGAGCAGAAGCGGTGGCGGCGGCGCCACTCGAACACCGCCTTGGCGCTGGCGGCCATGCCTGTTTCGTCGGCCGGGAGGATGGCGGCGAGCTCGCGCAGGTTCTGGAAGCGCCCGCGACCATGAAGCACGCCCTCTGCCGGATCTGCAGCGCCTTCCAGGTCGATCGCGAAGACGGCGTGACCCGCCTCGTCCACTCCCAGGAACAACAGGCGTTCGTCTCCGCCGGCGAGTTCCACCGCAAGGCCTGCGGCAAGCCGAGTGAGCCTGACATCGCCGTTTTCCTGCACGAGCGGCGCGCCGTTCCACAACGCCAGCACGGTGGTTCCGACCGCCTCCAACCTGTGCTCCAGCCACTCGGGCTCGCGGCGTCGTTCGGAGACACGGTCCAGCGGATTGCCGGCGAAGGTGTTCGAATACGCAGATAGCGGCATGGGATGCTCAGGCGCGGGAGGGTTGGGCCACGCGTATCATCCCCTCTGGCGCGCCGGGAGGGGGAGAAAAGCTTGCCTTTGCACGAGATATCCGTATTTTCCACCGCTTCCCAGGAAGGCGGTCTGCGAGCAGCGTTCCGGAGCGGGCCCGCGTCCGCTCCCTACGCACGCCGATCCATCGTGGCGCACCGGGTCTTCCGCCGGCGCCCGCGCCGCCTTCCGCTCCCGGAAGAGGATGAACATGTCGCTCTACGAACACGTCGTCATCGCACGACAGGACATCTCCCCCCAGCAGGCCGAAGCCCTCAACGACACCATGAAGGCGCTCATCGAGGAGCATGGCGGCAGCGTCGCCAAGATCGAGTACTGGGGCCTTCGCAACCTCACCTATCGCATTAAGAAGAACCGCAAGGGCCACTACTCCCTGCTCGCGCTCGACGCCCCTGCGCCCGCCGTCAAGGAGATGGAGCGCCAGCTGTCCATCAACGAGGACGTGCTGCGATACATCACCATCAAGGTGGACGAAATCGACCTTGAGCTGTCGCCCATCCTCGCCAGGCGCGACCGTGAACGGGAGCGTGACCGCGAGCGTGGCGGCGAACGTGACCGGCCGCGCGGCGGCTACGAAGACATGCCGGCTTAGAGCTGGCCGGCATAAGAGATCAGACCATGACCGACACAGCCCCCACCACTCCCGGCGCGCCTGCAGGCGGCGCCGGCGCTCGGCGCCCCTTCTTCCGCCGCCGGAAGGTGTGCCCGTTCTCCGGCGCCAATGCTCCGAAGATCGACTACAAGGACGTCAAGCTGCTGCAGCGCTATATCTCCGAGCGTGGCAAGATCGTGCCGTCACGCATCACCGCAGTGTCCGCCCCGAAGCAACGCGAACTGGCCAAGGCCATCAAGCGCGCCCGCTTCCTGGCGCTCCTGCCCTACGTCGTGCGCTGAGGAGGACAGACCATGAAAGTTGTTCTTCTCGAACGCGTCGAGCGTCTCGGCGCCATTGGCGACGTGGTCCAGGTCAAGGACGGGTTCGCCCGCAACTTCCTGCTGCCCCGGCAGAAGGCGTTGCGCGCCACCACCTCCAACCTGAAGGTGTTCGAGGCCGAGCGCGGTCAGATCGAGACCCGCAACGCCGAGGCGCGCGCCGCCGCCGAACGCAGCGGGGCTAAGCTGGAGGGCGAAAGCTACGTCCTCATCCGCCAGGCCGGCGAAAGCGGTCAGCTCTATGGATCGGTGTCCGGCCGTGACGTGGCGGACGTGATCGTCGAGGCCGGTGGCCGGGTGGAGCGCGCCCAGGTGGTGCTTGACCGCCCGATCAAGACGGTCGGCATGCACGAGATCAAGCTCCGCCTGCATCCCGAAGTGACGGTGACGGTGAAGATCAACATCGCCCGCTCTCCGGACGAAGCGGACCGTCAGGCCCGCGGCGAAAACGTCATCAACTCGGCCTTCGACCAGGACCGGCTCGACGCCGAGGCCCAGGCCAAGGACTTGTTCGAAGGCGGCGCCGGCCAGGCGATGGCGGAAGCCGACTACTAGAACAGGGACGATCCTGATCAGAACCGCTTACCCTTTCGTCTTGCCCGGACTTGTTCCGGGCATCCATTGCGCCCGTTCAACCGTCAAGTGGACGCGACATGGACCCCAGGGACAAGCCCTGGGGAGACGGAAGGGCGGCTCCGCCTTATCTTATCCGGCGGATGCAAGCGTTCCGATCTAAGCGGATCGCGCGCCGGCGATCGCACCCCAGATCAACGCCGCCCACCCGAAGATCATCAGCAAGCCTCCGATCGGGGTCACCGCGCCCCAGATCCGAACGCCGGTGGCGGCCAGCAGGTAGAGCGAGCCGCCGAAGATCAGGCCGCCAATGCCGAACAGCCAGCCCGTGACGTTAGCCTGCAGTGGCATCAGCCGTAGCAGCGCGACGCAGCCGAGTGCTGCTGCGGCGTGCATCAGCTGATACTGCGCCCCTGTTTGCAGCAGGGCCCTGACCTGCAGGTCGTGCACGCCGTGCGCGCCAAATGCGCCTGCGCCCACAGCCATCAGGCCATTCAGCGCCGCAAGCGCGAGCCACAGCCGCATGGAGCCCGTCACCGCCCTATCCCGGCTTGCGGAAGCGAAGGGTCATTCGGTCGCTCTCGCCGATGGCGTCGTATTTGGCTCGGTCGTAGCCTGGGGCCGGCGCCTCGCCGGCCTTGGGTCCCTGGCGGGTCGGCGGCAGGGTCCAGACGCCGTAAGGGTGGTCCTTGGTGTCCTTGGGGTTGGCGTTGATCTCAGAGGCGCCGTCGAGCTTGAAGCCCGCCTTGGTCGCCGCCGCCATCGCCGTGTCGGTGGCGACATAGCCGTTTGACGCGTCCTTCAGCTGCGGCTTGGGATCGGCTCGATGCTCTTCCACCGCCAGGACGCCACCGGGCTTCAGGGCGGTGAAAGCCTGGGCGAACGCACGATCCAGATAGCCGTCGCCGATCCAATTGTGCAGTTCACGCGAGGTGAGCACGAAGTCGACGCTGTTTGGCGGCAGGAACTGCGCGGTGTCCTTGCCGAAGGCTACGTACTTCACCTCTCCGAAGCGCGCCTTGTCGGCGTACTTGGCCACGAACGCGGCGCGGCCCTTCTCCGAGCCGCCGGCGGTGTAGCTGCCGTGGGTAGCCATGGCGTAGGGCGCGAGGATCTGGGTCCAGTAGCCTCCGCCCGGCTGCAGGTCGACGACGGCCATGCCGGGCTTCAGCCCCCAGAACATCAGGCTCTGTTCGGGATGGCGGTAGACGTCGCGGGCGCGGTCAGCAGCCGGCCGCGCGTCGCTGTCGACGGCCGCCTTAAGCGCCGGATCGGCCTTCTCGCTGGTGGCGACAAAGGGCGTCGCGTCGGCAGGCGGAGGCGGGAGGTCCTTCCTCGCGCCGGGCGGGATGGCGAACGCCGCAGGCGCGGCGGCCGCGAACAGCAGGGCGGCGAGGCTGAGGGCGCGCAACTGGGGCATGGAAATCCTTAGCGAGATGTTGCGCCAGCGTAGCGTCAGCAAGGCGCGCGCTCAACAAGCGCCTTCCCGCCACGAGAGCGCCAGGTTCAGGAAGCCTTCAACCGCTCGATGGCGGGACGCAGCGGCCTGGCGGCCGCATCGTAGTCCGCCCAGGCCTTGGACCGTCCCAGCAGCCCCGGAACCGTGCGGATCGTGTAGGCGGCGGGGTCCAGCCCGCTGCGAACCTGAGCCCAGGTCACCGGCCACGATACCGGCGCCCCTGGCCGCGCCCGAGGCGAGAAGGGGGCGACCGCGGTGGCCATCCTGTCATTGCGCAGATAGTCCAGGAAGATGCGGCCCACCCGTTTCGCCTTGGCCATGACGGTCAGGTAGCGGTGCGGCTCGTCGGCGGCCATGGCGTCGCAGACCCCCTTGGCGAAAGCCTTGGCCTCCAACCAGCTTACCCCCTCGTCGGCGGTCAGAGGGGTGACCACGTGCAGGCCCTTGCCGCCGGTGGTCTTGCAAAACGCCTCAAGGCCCAGCGCCTGCAGACGTGCGCGCACCGCCTTGGCGGTCGCGATGACTTCGCCGAAGTCCACGTCGGGCCCTGGATCGAGGTCGAAGACCAGCCGCCCAGGGGTCTCGGGCGAACCAGGCGCGCAGTTCCAGGGGTGCAGCTCTACGCCTCCAGACTGAGCGATGGCCGCCAATTCTTCAACCCGGCCGATCTGCAGATATGGCTTCTTGTCACCGAAGACGGTGACTTCCTCCAGCAGCGCAAACGTGCCGGCGCCCGCGTGGCGTTGAAAGAAGCTCTGACCCTCGATGCCGTCCGGGGTTCGGATGATCGAGCATGGCCGACCGGCGATGTGGGGCATGATGGCCGGCCCGATCGCTTCCAGATAGCGGGCCAGCTCCAGCTTGGTCACCGCGGGCGCGTCGTTGAAGGCCGGCCACAGCGCTTTGTCCGGATGGCTGAGCGTCACGCCCATGACCACGGGTTTGGTGGAAGACGCTGTCGCCTTGCCGGAAGTGGCGTGTTTGGCCGACTTCGGCGCCGGGCTGGCCGGTGGTTCCTTGACCACCTCCTGCGCGGGCTTGTCCTCGCGCAGGCCCTTGAAGCTGGCCTGGCGCAAGGCGCCCGCGCCCGTCCAGCCCGCGCTCTCGATCTCGGCCACCAGCACCGGTTGCGCCCAATGGATGCCGGCGCCGCCCTTCGGCGCACCCTTGCCGGAGAATGGCGACTGAGGGCTTTCTACTGACTGCAGCCGGGGCAGGGTGGCGGCGACCTTGACCTGGGAAAAGCCTGTACCCACCCGGCCGACGTGCACCAGGGCCCCGTCCCGGTTCACCGCCGCAATCAGGGACCGCAGGGTGTTGGGTCCGTCGCTCGTCCAGCCGGCCACTACGACCTCCTGGCCGCCGCGGCACTTCGACTTGGTCCAGCCGTCGGACCGGCCGGAGACGTAGGCGCCGTCCAGCCGCTTGGACACCACGCCTTCGAGGTGCAGGCTGCAGGCCGACTTCAGCACAGCGTCGCCGCCGTTGTCGAAATGCTCCACATAACGGACGCGTGAGCGCGGCGCGGCGTCCAGGACCTCCTGCAGGCGGGTCTTGCGCGCCGACAGCGGCTGGACGCGCAGGTCCTCACCCCCTGAGAACAGGATGTCGAAGGCGTAGAAGACCAGCGCGGCCGTCTTCTGCTCGGACAAGGCGAGCTGGAGCCCGGCGAAGTCGGGTGCGCCGTGTTCGTCCACGGCTACCGCCTCGCCATCAAGGATGACGTCGCCCAGCGCCGCCGCATCGGCGGCGATCTCCGGAAAGCGGTGGGTCCAGTCCAGTCCCTTGCGGGTGCGGAGGCGTGCGGCGCCACCCTCGACCCGAGCCTGCAGCCGGTAGCCATCGAACTTGATCTCGTGCACCCAGCCGTCGCCAGCAGGCGGCCGCTCGACGGACCGTGTCAGCTGCGGCTCGACGAAGTCCGGCATCGCGGCGGGCGAGGGGGACTTGGCTTTCGCCTTCCGTGACGCTGCCGGCACGCTGCGTTCGGGCGTCTCTGCAGGAGGCTGAGGCTTGTGGTCGGTGTTCCACACGGCGTCGGCCGGCTTTCGCCGGCCCTGGCGGCCAGCCGGTCTGGTCATGAAGGGCGACGGTCCCGGAGGCTCCCCGGCGGCGATGGCTGCGAAGTCGCGTCCAGACGCCACCGACTGGGCGTTGGACTTGAGCAGCGCATCGCCGTCGCCCTCACGCGCCGCCTCGTCGCGGTGCTTGATCAGCAGCCAGTTGACGCGTTTGCCGCCGCCTATGCGGTCGTTCTTGATCCGGACCAGCACCCAGGAGCCGTGTAGCCGGTCACCCTCAAGGACGAACTTGAGGTCGCCGTTGGCCAGCCCGTCCTGCACCGTCATGCCTTGCGGCGCCCAGAACCCCCGGTCCCACAGCATCACCGTGCCCCCGCCATACTGCCCCTTGGCGATGGAGCCCTCGAAGTCGCCGTAGGCGAGGGGATGATCTTCCACCTGCACCGCCAGCCGCTTGTCGTGTGGATCGAGCGATGGACCCCGCGTCACGGCCCAGGAGAGGAAGACGCCCTCCCACTCCAGCCGGAAATCGTAGTGCAGCCGGGTGGCGTCGTGTTTCTGGACGACGAAGCGCAGTCGTTCCGAAGGCGAGACGGCCGCCTCGCCGCCAGGCTCGCTGGTCCGCTCGAAGTCGCGCTTCTGCGTGTAGGCGGAGAGCTTCTCGGCCAAGCAGGGCCTCCTGAACGTCAGCGATAATCGCGCGGGGAGGGCGGGGTTCCCCCGAGCTGCGCGGCGTCTGGATTGATTGCCAGACCCCGCATCGTCCGCTAAGTCCCCACGTCCAAGGTGACGTGGCCGAGAGGCTGAAGGCAACGGTTTGCTAAATCGTCATACCCGAAAGGGTATCGTGGGTTCGAATCCCACCGTCACCGCCACTCCTTCAGCTTCAGGCTCCAGCCGATGCACGCGGGCTTGGCTTAGACGGAGCGCAAAGGAACGTCCGGCTCTGCGGCAAAGCAGCTATCTAAAGCCGGGTCTTAGGCGCCTATAGGCCCGGCAGCTTGAAGTGACGCTTGGCTGGCGCGTGCTGGATTACCACGGGCTTGTCGCCGGTAAGCGAGGCGACCGTCTTCTGGACCACGGCGGGGTCAACCGGGTTCGGGGTGTTGGCGGCGTCCGCTTCAGCGCTGACCTGGACGTCCTGCGCCTGGCCCTTGCGCCAGAACATGACCCGGTCGGCGAAGGACTTCTCCTTGTGGGAGATGTCGCCGTACTGGTCGTCCACCACGTAGCGGATCAAGGGGTCGGCCTTCTCGGCGCCCGCGCGATTGACCAGCAGGGTCTCGCCCTGGCTGCGGGTGATGCTCTCGCGCTGACCGAGCAGGGCCTGGCGGGCCTGGCTCTCGGGCTGCAGTTCCTGGGGACGCGGCTCGCCGGGTGTCGGCGGCCGTAGGGCATATTCCGGGGGCACCACGAGCGGGGCCTTGGTCACTACGCGGAACTCGTCAGGCGCCAGCTTGTTCGTCCCCAGCGCGTTGCCGAAGGTGTTGCAGCCCGTCAGCACAAGACCTGCAAGCCCGAGGCTGGCGCATAGCCGCACCCGCCCGCTGTCGTTGGAAGCCATAACCTACTCCAGTAGCCGCCCCGGCTGTCACCCGGCCCGTACAGGAAGGATAGGCGAGGCGCAAAGGCGCTTGGCGACGCAGGCTTACACGCCCGCCTCAAGCCCTGCGGTCTGACGGGTAGACCAGGCTGTCGAGCAGCAACAGGACAACGCCCACGGTGATGGCGCTGTCGGCCACGTTGAACACCCAGGGGAAGACGTGGGTGCCGGTAAAGTCCAGGAAGTCCACCACGGCCCCCAGACGCACCCTGTCCACCGCGTTGCCAATCGCTCCGCCGATGATCAGCCCCAGCCCCAGCGCCGGCAGCCATCGCACCACCCGCCGCGCCCACAGAGCCAGGGCCACAGCGACGCCAAGGGAGAAGATGCACAGCCCCCATCGCGCCAGGTCCACCTCCGCCAGCAGGCCGAAGCTGAACCCGCGGTTCCACACCAGGGTGAACCGGAAGAACGGCAGGATCTGTACGACGCCGCGGTCTGCGAGGTGCAGGCCGTAGAGCATCCAGGCCTTGGAGAGCTGGTCGGCGGCTATGACGAAGACGGCGAGCCCGTAGGTAAAGGCGGCATAGCGGGTGAGGGTGCGAGGCGCGGGGAGGGCGGTCATGCCTCAGCCTTCCGCCAACGCTGCCGGAGACGGACCGTTCATGCCGCCGCCTCGATCTCGCTGACAGCCTCATCGCAGCGCTTGCAGAGGAACTTCGGTGCACGGACTTCGGGGAGGATGCGCCAGCAGCGGGCGCACTTCTCGCCATGGGCGAGCCCTTGCTCCACGAGCGCACCGACTTGGTCACCCCCATCGCTTGACAGGACCGTGGCTTGGCTCGTCCGAAAGATCTCCGCAGCCTCCAAACCGTCGAAGACGCCTTCCGCGGCGTCGCCGTGAGGGGTGACCACGGGCGCCGCTTCGAGAGCCGAGCCGATCATCTTCTTCTCACGCATTCGTTCGAGTGTTTCCGTCACAAAGAACGTGACGTCTCGCACGGTCCTCCATCGAGCCGCCTCCGCCTCGTTCCGCCACGCCTCCGGTGTTTCCGCCATCACCCGCAGGCAGTTCGACCCCGCCTCCGGGAACCGCATCGTCCACGCTTCCTCGCAGGTGAAGGGCAGGATCGGCGACAGCCATACGGTCAGCCGCTCGAACACCGCGTCCATCACCGTGCGGGCGGCGCGGCGGCGCAGGCTGGAGGGGGCGTCGCAGTAGAGCGCGTCCTTACGGATGTCGAAGTAGAGCGCCGACAGCTCCTGCGCCGCGAACTCCGAGACGGGGCGCCACACGTCGTTGAAGCGGTAGTCGCGATAGGCGGTGCGGACCTGGCCGTCGAGCTCCCACAGCCGGTGCAGGACGTAGCGCTCCAGCGGCGGCATGTCGTCGAGCGTCACCCGCTCGGCGTCGTCGAAGCCCTGCAGGGCGCCCAGCAGGTAGCGGAGAGTGTTGCGGAACTTGCGGTAGCCGTCGGTGGCGGTCTGCAGGATGGCCTTGCCGATGCGCTGGTCCTCGGCATAGTCGACCATGGCGACCCACAGGCGCAGGATCTCCGCCCCGCTCTCGTTGATCACCTTGAGCGGATCGACGGTGTTGCCCTTGGACTTGGACATCTTCTCGCCCTGCTCATCCAGGGTGAAGCCGTGGGTCAGCACCGCCTTGTATGGGGCGCGGCCGCGCGTGCCGCAGGCCTCCAGCAGCGAGGACTGGAACCAGCCGCGGGCCTGGTCTGAACCCTCCAGGTAGAGATCGGCCGGCCAGCGCGTATCGTCCCGCCCCTCCAGCGTGAAGGCGTGGGTCGAGCCGCTGTCGAACCAGACGTCCAGGATGTCCTCGACCTTTTCGAAGTCTTCGGGATCGCGCCCGGGGCCCAGGAACTCGGCGGAGTGGCGGGTGAACCAGGCGTCGGCGCCGTCCTGTGCAATCGCGTCTCGGATGCGCTGGTTGACCTCCGGGTCGCGCAGCGGCTCGCCGGTCGCCTTGTCCACGAACATGGCCAGTGGCGTGCCCCAGGCGCGCTGGCGAGAGATCAGCCAGTCGGGACGGCCCTCGACCATGGCGCGGATGCGGGTCTGGCCGGTCTTGGGGTGGAAGGCGGTGGCGTCGATGGCGCCGAGAGCGCGCTGGCGCAGGGTCAAACCGCCATCGACCGGTTCATCCATCCTGATGAACCACTGCGGCGTGTTGCGGTAGATCACCGGCGCCTTGGAGCGCCAGGAATGGGGATAGCTGTGGGTCACGCGCGAGCGGGCCAGCAGGTTTCCGGCCTCGATCAGCTTGTCCATGACCGCGCCATTGGCGGGACCGAACTTGCCGGCCTTCTTGCCCTCGGTTTCCAGCACAGCGAGGCCGGCGAACAGGGCCACGCTGTCGAAGTAGGCGCCGTTTGCGTCCACAGTTTCAGGGATGTCGCGACGGCCTGACTTCAGCCAGACGAGGTAGTCTTCCTGGCCATGTCCGGGCGCTGTGTGGACGAAGCCCGTGCCCGCATCATCGGTGACGTGCTCGCCCGCCAACATCGGCACGTCGAACCCGTACGCCGGTGCAAGTTTGGCCAGGGGGTGGGCGCAGACGAGGTCGGCCAACTCGATGGCGTAGACAGGCCGTTCCAGCGTCCAGCTTTCCACACCCGCGGCGGCGAACACCTGTTCGGCCAAGGCAGGCGCGAGGATCAGGCGGTCGCCGGTCTTGGCCCAGGGCTCGTAGTCTAGGCCGCCTTTCAGCTGGCCGATATGATAGCAGGCATAGGCGATCGCCGGCCCGTAGCTGATCGCCCGGTTGGCGGGGATGGTCCACGGCGTGGTGGTCCAGATCACCACAGAGGCGCCGACCAGTGAAGCGGCGCCCAGCGTCGGCGTCTCACGCATTACGGGGAACTTCACCCAGATCGTGGGCGAGGAATGCTCGTGGTACTCGATCTCGGCGTCGGCCAGGGCTGTGCGCTCCACCGGACTCCACATCACGGGCTTGGAGCCGCGGTAGAGCTGGCCGCTCATCAGGAACTTGTGGAACTCGCCCACGATGGTCGCCTCGGAGCGGTAATCCATGGTGGCGTAGCGGTGGTCCCAGTCGCCCAGCACGCCCAGCCGCTTGAACTGCTCGCGCTGCACCGCGATCCACTCGTCGGCATAGGTGCGGCAGCGGGCGCGGAACTCAGCCTTGGAGACCTCGTCCTTGGCGCGCCCCTTGGCGCGGAACTCCTCCTCGATCTTCCACTCGATGGGCAGGCCGTGGCAGTCCCAGCCGGGCACGTAGTCCACGTCGAGACCCAGCGCGAACTGCGAGCGAACCACGAAGTCCTTCAACAGCTTGTTGAGCGCATGGCCGATGTGGATGGCGCCGTTGGCGTACGGCGGTCCGTCGTGCAGCACGAACAGTTCCGCGCCCCCATCCTGGCGCGCCTTGCGCATCTCGCCATAGAGGCCCTGCGCCGCCCAGTCGGCCAGGATCTTAGGCTCGAGCTTGGGCAGGCCTGCGCGCATCGGAAACTCCGTCTGCGGCAGGAAGACGGTGTCGCGGTAGTCCCGCTGCGGGGGTGGGCTCTGGTCGTCGGCCATGGGGCGGTTCATAGGTTTCGCCGAAGCGCCAGCCGCCGCGCGCCGCTCACGCTGCAGGCCGGCCGTCCTGGCGCCGCGACGGCTTAAGGGTGGGTCCTTATGGGGTGAGACCTGTGGCCGCCGCAAGCGCCACCCCGCCTGCACCGTCGGTGCATTCGCGCTTACGCCTGGGAGCGGCCGGGGCTATTCAGCCGTGATGACCGACGATCCCGTCCAGATCATCGCCCGCGGCCTTCGCGCCGATGCCGAAGCCGCAGCCCGCGTCCTGGACGCCGATCCTCTCTCGGAGGGGATCACCTATTCCATCCTGGAGGAGGACGAGGCCCGAGGTGTCTGGCGCATCGACGCCTTTCCCGTGGGCGCCGAGGAGGCTGGTCGTACGGCCGAGGTGTTGGAGGCTTTGGTGGGCCTCAGTGTGGCGGTCGAGGTGCTGGCGGACGCCGACTGGCTGGCCATGGCGCTGTCGGGTCTGCCGCCTGTGCGGGCCGGCCGCTTCTTCGTCTATGGCGCCCACGACCTGGGCCGGCGGCCGGACAACACGGTCAACCTCAGGATCGAGGCCGGGGCGGCGTTCGGCACGGGCCATCATGGCACCACGGTCGGGTGTCTGTTCGCCTATGACGCACTGCTGAAGCGCCGGCGTTTCGCCAAGGTGCTGGATGTGGGCGCCGGCACCGGCGTGCTGGCGATCGCTGCGGCCAAGACAGGTTCGCGCCTGGCGCTCGGCACCGACATCGATCCCGTGTCGGTGCGCATCGGGTGCGAGAACGCGGCGTTGAACCAGGTGCAGGCGCGCTTCATCCACGCTAACGGCTTGCGCGATGCCAGGGTCAAGGCAGCTGCGCCCTATGATCTGGTGTTCGCCAATATTTTGGCCCGACCGCTAGTCTGGCTGTCCAGCGACATCCGCTCAGCGCTCAAGCCCGGCGGGCTGGCTATTCTGTCAGGCCTGCTGCGCAGTCAGGAGCGGTTCGTCCGCGCGGCCTATCTGTCCCGCGGCTTTCGGGTGCAAGGCCGCTACCATCGCGACGCCTGGGCGACGCTGGTGCTGCAGCGGACATAGTCGCGACGCCATCGCGCCTCAGGCGGGATTGCGAGGCAGGCGATTGTGGATGGCCGTCGCGGCGACCGACGCCTCGCCCTCCGCGACACTGATCTGGTTGAGGCCCCGCACCACGTCGCCTGCCGCGTAGAGACCGCTCACCGACGTCTCCTGGTGCGCGTCTACATAGAGACGACCACTCTCGTCCAGGCGGGCGCCCAAGGCCTGCACCAAGCCCGTCTGGGGTGTCACGCCGAAGGCCGAGTAGATGAGGTCGAAGTGGTTTGCTTTGCCGCCTTCGGTGCAAACGGCGGTAACCTCCCCGTCTCCCAGCGACACCGACTCCAAAGCCGTGTGGAACACCTTGACCCCGAGGTCGCGGAGCGCCCCCCGCCGCGCCTCGCTCAAGTTCGCGTCACGTGTGAGCACCAGCGAGACGTCCGCCGCCCAGGTGCGCAGGAACAGCGCCTCGCCTGCAGCGTGGTCGCCGTCACCCAGCACCGCGACTTTCTTGCCCTGGGCTTCGAAGCCGTCGCAGATCGGACACACCCGCATCAGGCTGCGCGTAATGGCTTCCACCGCGCCTGGGATCGGCGGCACGACCTCCACTACGCCGGTAGCCAGGATCACCGTTCGCGCAACCACATGCTGGTCGCCGAGCTGCGCCCCAAAGCCGTGCTCGCCATCTACCGTCAGCGCCTCCACCACGGTAGGCCGGACTTCGGCGCCATAGGCGTGAGCTTGGTCGCGCAGGCGCTGCAACAGGGTCTCGCCGTGCATGCCTTGGACAAAGCCCGGCACGTTATGGCTGTTCGGGATCCAGCGCGCGCGGCTGACGCCCGTTTCGGCCACCAGCACGTTGCGGCGAAAGCGGGCCAGATAGATCGCGGCCGTCAGCCCGGCGGGTCCGGCCCCAACGATCAGGGTGTCCACCGCGTTTGCCATGCCAGTTCACCTCGCCCCGGGGTTCAACTCGCAGTCCGGCGCCGGGGTTCAGGTCGCGCAGACGGCGCTCAGGGTGAGATCAGCGGGCGGGTGAGGAAATCCGCGGAGCCGATAATGAACAGGAACGACAGCCAGACCAACCCCGCCGCGGCCGTGAGCTTCACCAGGGCGCTGGCCCGGTTCAGCCGCATGAAGACGGCGAACATCAGCGACGCCTGAGCGATCGCCACGGCCAGGTTCGCCGGCGTCTTGGCGCGCCCCAGCGGCAGATTGGCGATGACGATGTTCACTGCGAGCAGGATCAGCAAGCCGACCCAGACCAGCGCCGGGCCGAGGATCACGGTCGCCGACGCCTCTTCGTAAAGCTGCGGGGTCTTGCGCCTGTCCGCCATCACTTGCCCACCAGATAAAGCGTGGTGAACACCATGATCCAGATCACGTCGACCAGATGCCAGTAGAGCGAAGTGGACTCCACCGAGTCCGAATTGGCTTCGAGCGTCCGGGTTCGCGCCATAAGTCCCAGGCGGGTGAGAAAACCCAAGCCGATCAGAAGGTGGCAGCTGTGGATGAAGGTCATGGTCCAGTAGAAGCCGAAGAACAGGCGCGAAGAGGGATCGGCGCCGCCGTCGAACTGGATGTTCGGCCATAGGTGCTCGTGCAGGTCCTGGACGTACTCCATGCCCTTGACGCCGAGGAAACCCAGGCCGAGCGCCAGGGTGATCCAGATGCACAGCTCCGCCAGCGCCGCGCGTTTCACCTCCAGCGCCCGACCGGCGACGGACATGACGAAGCTGGAGGTCAACAGCAGGGCGGTGTTGATCGTCCCGAACACCAGGCTGGTGTGCTTGGCCGCCGCGTCGAAGGCGGAAGGATGGAGGTGGCGGTAGGTGTAGAAGGCGAAGAACATGCCGCCGAACAGCAGAAGTTCGCTGGCGAGGAAAATCCATAGCGCGAAGATGGTCGCCTCGCGTTGACGGACGCCGGACTCGAACGGCTCGTGGAGGACGCCGGAGGCCTGGCTCATCAGGCCGTCTCGCTCTGGCCGCGGTGCACGGCCTCGCCATGCTGCGGCGCTGCTCCCTTGGGATGGTATTGGTAGGGATCGGTGTCCACAACCGGGATGGTCTTGAAGTTCTCTTTCGGCGGCGGCGAGGCCGTGCGCCACTCCAGCCCCGTGGCGCCCCAAGGGTTCTTGCTGGCGTGCGGGCCGTAGCGAACGGAGTAGGCCAGATAGAACAGGGGAAGCAGATAGGCCACCGCCAGGATTATCGCGCCTGAAGACGACAGCACGTGATAGACCTGGAACTCCGAAGGATAGTGGGCGTAGCGTCGCGGCATGCCCATGTATCCCATGATGAATTGCGGGAAGAACGTGAAGTTGAAACCGAAGAACAAGAGGATGGCGGCGAACCTCGCCCAGCCCTCCGGATACATGCGTCCAGTGATCTTGGGCCACCAATAGTGCAGGCCGGCGAAGAAGGCGGACACCGAGCCCCCCACCATGATGTAGTGGAAGTGCGCCACTACGAAGTAGGTGTCGGTGACGTGCACGTCGACGGGGATCGAGGCTAGCATCAGTCCGGTCAGTCCGCCAATGGTGAACAGGCCCACGAACCCCAGCGCGTAGATCATCGGCGCAGCGAAGGTGATCTGGCCGCGGTATAGCGTGGCGGTCCAGTTAAACACCTTGATGGCGCTCGGCACGGCCACGACGAAGCTCATGAACGAGAAGATCAGGCTGGCGTAGGGGCTCTGGCCGGAGACGAACATGTGGTGTCCCCACACGAAGAAGCCCACGACCGCTATGGACAGCATGGCGTAGACCATGAAGGCGTAGCCGAAGATGGTCCGGCGGGCGCCCACCGTGATCACCTCCGACACCACGCCCATGGCCGGCAGCACCATGATGTAGACGGCCGGGTGGCTGTAGAACCAGAACAGGTGCTGGAACAGGATAGGGTCGCCTCCCAGCCGCGCGTCGAAAATCGGCATGCCGAACACCCGCTCGGCCACCAGCAGCACCATGCTGGTGGAGAGCACAGGCGTGGCCAGCACCATGACCAGGCTGGTGGCGTACATGGCCCACACGAACAGCGGCAGGCGGAACCAGGTCATGCCGGGCGCGCGCAGCAGGTGCACGGTGGCGATGAAGTTGACCCCCGTGGCGATGGAGGAGAACCCCACGACAAAGATCCCCAGCTCCGCCAGGCTCACCATGGAGTCGGTGTAGATGGTCGAAAACGGCTTGTAGAAGGTCCAGCCGGTGTCGATGCCGCCCATCAGCAGGGCGACGACCGTCAGCCCGGCCCCGGCTAGAAAGACGTACCAGGATAGGAGGTTCAGCTTGGGGAAGGCGAGGTCACGCGCGCCGATCATCAGCGGCAGCAGGAAGTTGCCGAGCGTAGCCGGGATCGAGGGCACCAGGAAGAACCAGACCATGACCACGCCGTGCAGCGTCATCAGCCGGTTGTAGGTGTCCGCCCCGAACAGCAGCCCTTGCGGGGTGAACAGGTGCAGGCGCATCAGTCCCGCCGCCGCACCCCCTAGGAAGAAGAAGATGGTGATGCTGATGGCGTAGAGCACACCGATCCGCTTGTGGTCGACGGTGGACAGCCAGGACCAGACGCTTGAGCCTTCCTGCCAGAAGCTGCCCTCCCGGTTGGTCGATGGCGCACCGGCGGCGGGGCGTTGCGCGGGGCGAGGCGAGGCGGGGATGCCGCCCTGGAGCGGAGTGTCGGTCATTGGCCAGCCGCCGGACGGGTTGAAAGGGTCTTGAGATAGGCCACCAGGGTGACGAGGCC
>CAXTRP010000010.1:18188-21409 GCA_964246615.1 uncultured Caulobacteraceae bacterium
CCCGGCTCGTCCACCGCCTTGGCGTAGCTCGGCATCACCGGTTGGTAGCCGGCGGGGACGTGCTGGTCGGGCAGCACGATGGCTTCGCGCAGAAAGCTCTCGTCGGCGGTGACCGTGCGCCCGTCGGCGAGCGCCACTTGCGAGCCGTAGAGGCCGTGCAGGTTTGGCGCGTTGGCCACCGGCACGTTGGGGCCGTGGCAGGCGCCGCAGCCAAGGCTCGAGAACAGCTTCTGGCCCTGGGCCGCCAGATCGTCCGGCTGGGGCTGGGCGGCGCTCCAGCGGCCGAAGTCGGCGGGGCTCATCACCGTGATCTCGCCCAGCATGCGCGAATGGTCGGTGCCGCAGTACTCGGCGCACAGCAGCGGGTAAACGCCGGGCTTGGTGGCGTGGAACCAAGTCTGTGTGTAGCGGCCGGGCAGTACGTCCTGCTTCATGCGGAAGGCCGGCACGTAGAAGCTGTGGATCGTGTCCTGGGAGGTCATCACCAGCCGTACGGGCGTGCCGACAGGGGCGTGAAGCGAGTCGATCTCGCGCACGCCGTTTGGATACTGCACCTTCCACATCCACTGCTTGGCCACGACGTGGACCTCCATGGCGTTGGCCGGCGGGTTCAGGTTGGTGAGCTGGCTGGAGCCCACCCACCAGAAGATGAACAGGAAGAGAAAGAAGGTCGCCGCGGTCCAGCCGATCTCGAACTCACGGCTCATCACCGCGGGCATGTCCGCACGGTTCGCCTTGGAGCCCTTACGATAGTGGACCGAAAACCCCACGATCAGCGCCAGCACAAGCGCGATCACCGCCGTGGAGATCGCCAGCAGGCTGAAGAAAATGTAGTCGGTGTGCACGGCGTTGGTGGACGCCTCGACCGGGAACACGCCGGACCAGTTCATGGCTGGACCCTCCGGCGCGCGAGCATAGCGAACCCTGCCGCCATGGCGGCCAGCGTGGCCAGCGCGCCGAGCTTCAGCGCGAGAGCCACCGCACCGTTGTAGCGCCCAGCCGCTACGCTGATGCCGTGGCAGATCAGGGCGATCTGGTCGACGACCGCGCCGAGGCCGCCGCCGCGGGCGTCCTGCACCGCCGCTCGCAGCTCAGGTCCGGTGATGTTCACCTGGTCCAGCACCCGCGACAGGCGGCCATCAGGCGTCAGCACGAAGGCGGCGACGGGGTGGGTGTACTGGCCGCTCATGGGATCGTAAGCGTAGCCGTAGCCCAGTGCGCGCGCCGCTGCGGTGATCGCCGGTTGTGCGCCGGTCAGGAACTTGGCGTTCGCTTTCAACGCCTGAGCGTCCTGCAGGCGGGCGTCGCGGAGCGCCCGGGCGTCCGCCGGTGTCTCCTGCGGGTTCAGCCCGATTGTGACCAGGGCGACGTCGCGCCCGGGACGCAGCCCGCTGGCCTGCAGCGCATGTCCAACGATGGCCAGGGCCGGGCCGCACAGGGTGGTGCAGCGGTAGTCCTCGAACAGCAGCACTGTCGGCCGGCTGGCGAGCGCGGCGCCCAGGCGGATCGGTCGGCCCTCCTGGTCAGCGAAGGGTGTGTCGAGCGGCGCCTGCGCACCGGCGGTGGCGTGCACGCCAACCTGAGCCAGCGCCTGCGGGCTGATTTCGGCGTGGGCGGCTGGAACCAGCAAGGCCGACGCCCAGACAACGGCGAAGGCCTCCCCTATCACGGGGGAGGCGTGCAGCCGATCCTTGAACGATGCGCTCCTCATTGCACGACGTTGCCAACAGCGGGGGTCAGCGGGTCGTAGGCATGCGTGCCCTTCGCGGCCACGGCCTGCATGGCGCGCTGCAAATCGCCGGGCGGCTCGGTGGGCGGGTGGCGCGCGACGCGCGGGGCTGGCCCAGGCTCCGGCGTGGAGGGCATGTTCCGGGGGTCGATGCTGGTCTCCAGCCTCGGTTCGGGAAAGGCGTGCGCGGGCTCCGGCGTCGCGTTGACCAGCTGCCATCGGTAGAAGCCGAACAGTATGGCCATGGCCACCAGGATGAAGACGACGGCGCCCGCGGCGATCGCGGCCATCAGCCCGGCGCGGATCGTCGGCGCTTCCAGCCCATCGTTTACCTCAGGCCGCTCGCCGCGATCCTGGCCGTCCTTGGAGGTGACGTCAGCGGCCATGGGCGAGGCCTTCGAGCTTGAGCTCCAGACGCGGGACGCCGCCGGCTAGCGCCAGCCAGACACCGCCCATGGCGACCAGCGCCAGCAGCGCCGCCGGCAGGCAGCCATGCCCGAAGCTCGGGGCGAGCAGCCAGGTCTGGTAACCGAACAGGCCCGCCAGGCTGGCGCCGCCGGCCCACGCCACCGCGCGATGGGTCCCCGCTGCGCGCCGAGTGGCGAGCAGCACGAGCGCTGCGACCCCGCACGCCAGGGATAGCCAGGGCAGCCCGCGCCACTGCGGACTGACGCGGGGTATGTACCAAGCATCGAGCGGCGGCCGGTCGCCATACCAGATGACCAGATAGCTCATGAACTCCAGGTAGATCAGGCCGATTATGGTGGCGAGCAACAGGCCCGCGACATCGCCCGAGGCGGCATCCGGTGCGCGCTGGCGGCCCTGCAGGGCGGCGAAGGCGAAGCCGGCCATCAACTGCTGCACCGCGAGCGCCATGCCGAAGTCGGACGAGGTGAAGCTTGGCAGGGTGGAGAGCACCCAGTCCACCCCCACGACACTCACCGCCAGGCCATGAAAGGCCAGTGCCAAGCCTGCGCCAAGCCGCCCGCGTGGCCCCTCGATGCGGTGCAGGGACAAGGCTATGGCGCTCCACCCACCCAGCGCGATCAGGGTTCGCACCCAGAACAGCGGGGGATTGAGGTAGAGGCGCCGCACACCCGGTTCCACGATCATCGGCGTGTGCGCCCAGGGATAGATGAGGCCGACGCCGAGCAGGACAGGGGCCACGAAGACCAGCAGCAACGGGGTAAGCTGGGCCGCCGGCGCCAATTCCGCGGCGAACGCTCCACCCCACGCGCCTGCAGTCAGCCGATGGATCAGCACGATCGCCAGGGCGCCTAGGGACAGGGAGGAGACGAAGACGAAGCCGATCAGCCAGCCCTGCAACGCCGCCGCAGGGGCGGCCAGCGCCATCGCCGCCCAGCCGAGGAAGGCCAGGGCGCCGACGCCCGCAGCGATCAGGCGGGAGCGGGTCACGCGCGGCCGCCGTGCGAGCCCGCGGGCGGCTTCACGTCCGGCGCGCCCTGGCTGTGGGCGACCTCGAGAGCGCGCA
>CAXTRP010000011.1:0-21026 GCA_964246615.1 uncultured Caulobacteraceae bacterium
GTGAGAATGGGTGAAGTCCGCCCGCTCGAGGAAGTAGGGAATCCAGCCGATGCCGCCTTCGGACAACGAGATCTTCAGGTTGGGATAACGCTGCAACGCACTCAGGTGCAGCCAGTCCGCCGCCGAATTGACGATGGAGATCGGCATGGTGATGATCCAGCAATCGATCGGTGATTGCATGGACGCGTGCGGCGCCTGAGCTCCTGAGCCGATGTGGATGTTGATGGCTATGTCATAGTCGGAGCAGGCCTTCCACAGCGGCTCCCAGTGTTCGTCGTGGATGCTTGGAAAACCCTTCAGTGAAGGGTTGTCGGAAAACGAGATGGAGCGGCACCCCTTGGCCGATATGCGCGCGAGCTCGGCTAGGGTGGCGTTCATGTCCCAGTAGGGGATCAGGGCGTTGGGGATGTTGCGCCCCGGATAGCTGCCGCACCATTCATCGATATGCCAGTCGTTATAGGCCCGAAGCAGTGTCAGGGCCACGCCCCTGTCGGAGATCTGGTGGAACAACTCACCGTCGAAGCGCACCACGCTCGGGAAGTTGAGTGAAGCCAGGATGCCGTTGGCGTTCATGTCGTCGATCCGGGACTTCAGGTCCCAGGCGCCCTTGCGCATCTGGTCGAAGGAGACCGGCTCGCAGCCATATTCTTCCTTCATCCGGCCGACGACGGCGTTCAGGCCGACGTTCCCAGCCCGCTTGCCCTCGAACAACCAGTAGTCTGCGCCGTTCTGGTCCTTGAGCAGCTGAGGCTTGATCGCTTGGTGCTGGACGGAAAGGTGGCCGTCCCACATGGTGGGCGGCTCCACGATGTGGTCGTCCACACTTACGATGATCAGATCGTCAACCTTCATGCGCTCTCCCTCGCTTGTTCTAAGGCTATAAGTGACACTCCGTCAGTTTAACGCACCGCGAGCCTCGCGTAAAGCGGCCGCAAAAATCATTCCGCCATTGCGCCCCCTCCTCGTCCGCTGGGAGCGTCGCACGTCTTGATCTCCCTCCTCAGCAACAAGAATGGCCAGG
The DNA here is from genome assembly GCA_964246615.1 of uncultured Caulobacteraceae bacterium. GTDB lineage: Bacteria > Pseudomonadota > Alphaproteobacteria > Caulobacterales > Caulobacteraceae > CAHJWH01. The sequence continues at coordinate 1,022 of CAXTRP010000011.1, forward strand.
TGATAGGCCGCAAGGGCATGGAGACCCGCCAGCGCCTGATGGAGGGCGCAAGGCGTTTGCTGGCCGGCGCATCGCCCTTTGAACTAACGGCGGTGTCCATCTCGAAGGAGGCCGGGGTCAGGCCCGCGACCTTTTATGTCTATTTCGACGACGTACAGGATGTGCTGTTCGCCTTGAGCCGCGCGGCGGGATTGGAGTTTGTCACCTTACTACAGGACGAGCACCTGTTTGACGAACCCGACAAGCTCGAGTCGGACGCACACCGCTTCATCGCCCTGTTCAACGGCGCGTGGGACCGCCACAGCCCCATCCTGCTCTACCGCAACCTTGAGGCCGATCGCGGTGATCTGCGCTTCTACGACCTGCGGATCGAGTCGGCGCTTCCGATTGTCGAGACGCTGGCCTTCGCCATCGCACGCACCTGGCCTCCAGGACACCCCGCCGACCTGGTGGAGAGCCATGCCGAAGCCGTGGTGCTGTTCGCCGCCATCGAGCGGATGGCGGCCACCACGCACCAGAATACAGGTGCGCGGGATATAGCCGCGCAACTGCTCCGCGCTCAGGCCAACGTCATGGTCCGCCTGCTCCAGCCACGCTGAAATGGCGTCTCGTCCTATCCGGCAGGCGTAAGGCCGATCGCCAGCGCCTTCACGGGCTCTCCGCTGGCGGCGAACTCCCCCCGGTCCCGCGCTGGCTTGCCGATCAGGGCCTTGCCCTGCACGTAGTCGCGTGCGGCGTTGACGCAGTCGAGCGCCAGCACCCTGCCCGCCTTCAGATAGACCACGGAAAAGCTTCTGCCAGCCGTATCGCCACGGATCAGCGTCTCGTCATAGCCGGTCGACAGACCGACGGTCTGAAGCCTTAGATCGTACTGGTTGGACCAGAACCATGGCACGGCCTGGTAGGACTCCGGCTGGCCGGTGAGCGCCTTGGCGACGGTCACGCCCTGGTCGTTGGCGTTCTGCACCGATTCGATGCGCACCACCGCCCCGCCCGCAAAGGCGCTTGCGTGGGCGGCGCAATCGCCCACCGCATAGATATCCGCCAGGCTCGTGCGGCAGAACGCGTCCACTTGCACGCCGCCGGCCCCGCCGTCCGCACCGGCCTCCAACAGCGGCTGGACTGAAGGGATGATGCCGATGCCGACGATGACCATCTGGGCGGGGAGCACCTCGCCGCTCGCCAGCCGCACGCCACAGGCGCGCCCGGCCTGTTCCTCGATGCAGGCCGCGGTGGTGCCCAACCGAACGTCGACCCCGTGGGCGCGGTGCTCGGCCTCATAGAAGCGGGAGAGTTCCTCGCCGGCGACCCGCGCCAGCACGCGGTCGGCCGCTTCCAGCAGGGTGATCGACTTGCCGAACTTGACCAGGGCCGAGGCGGCCTCAAGCCCGATATAGCCGCCCCCGATCACCACGACCTGCCGGGCTTCCGGCAGCTCGTGCAGCAGCGCGTCCACATCGGCGATCGTGCGTACCGCATGGACCCCCTTCAGGTCGTGGCCCGAGCAGGTAAGCCGCCGAGGCGCCCCGCCCGCCGCCCAGACCAGCGTTCCGTAGCCGACCGTCTCGCCGCCCTGCAGCCGCACCAAGTGCGCCGCCGGGTCGACGGCTTCGACCCTGTGGCCAAGCTTCAAGGCGACGCGTCGGTCCGCCCAGCCGTCCTCTGAGCGAATAAGCATCCGCTCCAGCGTCTTCTCGCCGGAGAGGTAGTCCTTGGAAAGCGGCGGCCGTTCGTAGGGCGCTGTCGGCTCGTCGCCCACGATAGCGATGGAGCCCTCGTACTTCCTTTGGCGCAACGCCAGAGCGGTTTGCGCCCCCCCGTGTCCGCCACCTACGATCAGGACATCAAAGTATTCATTCATCACCGACCTCCGAGCAGATAATGCCTCGGGGAGATATCTTTCTCAACCAGCCGGCGTCGTGTCTTGGCGGCAAGGTGGAGCGACGTAGGGCTCGAATACTGATTTTCATGGTGAGGCGCTGGACGCATCCACGATCGGCGTCTCAATTCGTCCACATAGAGGACCGCCATCGCCTATGAGGTTCGCCTCCGTTTCCAAAGCGCCGCTGCTGATCAGGAACGCCGAACTGCTGGACGGCGGAATATCGGACCTGCGCCTTGAGCGTGGGCGCGTCGTGGCGATGGGCGTCTTGTCCCTGCGCGAGGGAGAGACGGCGTTCGATGCGGGGGGAGGCCTGCTGCTGCCTGGGCTCCACGACCATCACCTGCACCTTGCGGCTGCGGCTGCGGCCCTGGCCTCGGTGGCCTGTGGTCCGCCCTCGATAGCCGGGGAAGCGGCGCTCGCCGAGGCCTTGTCGGCGCCGGGCGAGGGCTGGCTGCGCGGCGTCGGTTACCACGACAGCGTCGCGGGGCCGATCGACCGGCGCTGGCTGGACAGCGTGGCGGCCCATAGACCGGTCCGCGTGCAGCACCGCTCCGGCCGCCTCTGGATCTTCAACACCTTCGCCCTGGAGACCCTCCTCGCCGATGCCGACCCGACGCCGGAGGGCTTGGAACGGGATGACCGCGGCTGGACCGGGCGCCTCTTCGACAACGACGCCTGGCTGCGGGAGCGGCTTGGGGCTTCGCCGCCAGCCATGGACGTCGTAGGCGCGACCCTGAGCCGGATGGGTGTCACGGGGGTGACGGATATGACGCCGTCGAACGACGACGCCGTGGCCGCGCACTTCCACGGCGAGCATCGCAGGGGCGCCCTGCTGCAGCGCCTGGTGCTGGCCGGGCGGGCGGAGCTCGGCAAGGAGCTGCCCGGCGAGATGCGCCTGGGACCGGTGAAGCTCCATCTGCACGAGGCGCACCTTCCCGACTACGATGCGACCGTGGCGGCCATCCGCTCCGCGCACGCCCAGGACCGTCCGGTGGCGGTCCATTGCGTGACCGAGGTTGAACTATGGTTCATCCTCGGCGCTCTCCGCGAGGCGGGCGCACAAACCGGTGATCGCATCGAACACGCGTCCCTGGCCGGTCCGGAGGCGGTCGACGAGATCGCCAGCCTCGGCCTTGCGGTGGTGACCCAGCCCAACTTCGTGGCCGAGCGCGGGGACGCCTACCGCAGGGACATCGCGGCCGCCGAGTGGGCCAACCTCTACCGCCTGCGCACCTGGCTGCAGCGAGGAGTGGCTCTGGCGGGAGCGACGGATGCGCCCTTCGGCGGCCTCAATCCTTGGGCGGCCATGGCGGCGGCGGTCTCGCGCCGCACGGCAGGCGGCGACACGCTCGGCCAGGATCAGGCCTTGACGCCACGAGAGGCGCTCGACCTGTTTCTCGCCGACCCGCTCGCCCTCGGCCGAACACGGCGCGTCGAGGTGGGCATGGCCGCCGACCTCTGCCTGTTGGACCGACCCTGGCGCCAGGCGCAGACACAGCCGTCAGCTGCGCACGTGCGCGCCACCCTTATCGACGGGCGAGTCGTTCATGATCGGTTCGGCGACGCGCCGACAGGTTCGCAGACGTCCTAATCTTCCGCCGCGATCCGGACGCGCATGCCGTCAAGCGCTGCTCCAAATGGAATCTGGCATGAAAGGCGGGATGAGCCATCGCGGTGAGACGAGGAGTCGAGGAGGTCGGTCTCGTCCGCGCTCATCGGCGGCAGCTTGTCGGCGAAAGCCGGATCCACGTGGACGTGGCAGGTGGCGCAACTGCAGCAGCCGCCGCAGAGCGCGAGCAGCTCATCGACCTCTCCATCGCGGATCACCTGCATGACCGACAGGCCCGCTCCGCCCTCGAGCACCAACTCGGTTCCCTCCCGTGTCTCAACGATCAGCTTGGCCATGCTCCACTCCCTGTAGCTCCCTGCGCGCAGCGTCCCTCACGATCGCACGGTCCCGGCAGGTGCGGCGACGGCGCGGTCAGCGAGAGCTTGCGCCCACCCAGTGATGACGTCTTCCCCGTCGACCAGCCTGGGCTCTAGGCGGCTCCGGGAGGAAGACGACGACTGGCGAGCCGCCCTAGGCGGACCGCGGCCCGCGCACAACCCCCATGTCTCAGGGTCTGCTGCAAAGCGGCGCTGCAGATGCAGCCCCGACTGCGCCAATCGCCGCGGCGATGCCTCCGGCGCTCGTCTTACTCAAGCGTCGCAAGATGCGGCAAGCTGGGCCCACCAGCAATTTCGATAAGGCGGTCGATACAAGCCGCCGCGGGAGAGGACGATGGCGATCGAGCAGATCGAGGGCGACTTTGTCCAAAGCTATGGTCACCCGGCGGACGACGCGGGCGCGAGCGTGGTGCGCATCGACGCGCTCCGGGGGTTCCGCGACGTCGTCGTCGGCTTGAAGGGCGATCCGGCCGCCCTGCTCGCCCGCTCGCAGATCGATCCGGCGATGCTGTCCAACCGCGACGCGGTGATCTCCTATCGCACCTTGGTTCACCTGCTGGAGCGCTGCGCGAGCGAGCTGCGCTGCCCGGATTTCGGCCTTCGACTGGCGGCGGCGCAGGGAGGGGCCAAGGTGCTGGGGCCGATCGAGGTCGCGATGAAGAACTCGCCCTCGCTGCGCTTCGCCTTCCGCTACTGCTCCGAGCACATCCAGGCCTACAGCGCCGCAGCCCAGATCTGCCTGGAGCCGCAGCCCGAGACCCGTCGCAGTTTCCTGAGGTTCGAGATCCTGCTGGCGCACCTGCCGTTCCAGCGCCAAGCCGTGGAGCAGGCCCTGCTCCTGACCCAGCATGCGGCGTTGTCGATCAGCGCTGGCCAGGCTCGCGGCTGCGAGGTGTGGTTCAGTCACGAGCCTCTGGCGCCGCTGGTCGTCTATCGCTCACATTTCAACGCTATCGTTCGCTTTGGCCAGTCCTCCAGCGGCATCTTCTTCCACGACCGCGAACTCGACCGCGCCATCGAGGAGCCTGATCCGCAGCTCTACGAGCTGGCCACCAGCTTCATCGACAGCCACTTTCCTTCGGTGAAGGTGACCATGGCGACCCGGGTGCGCTCCATCGTCAGCCGGCTGTTGCTCGAAGGGCAGTGCACCAACGGTCAGGTCGCCTCCGTCCTAGGCATGCATCCGAGAACGCTGCAGCGCCGCCTGCGCGAGGAAGGCGACTCCTTCGAGACCATCAAGGATGGCGTCAGGCGAGACGTCGCCTTGCGCTACCTGCGCCAGCCGGATGTGCCGCTGATCCGCGTGGCCGAGATGCTCGGCTATTCGGAGGCCTCGGTCCTGTCGCGGAGCTGCTACAAGTGGTTTTCCACCTCGCCGCGCCAGCTCAGGAGTCGCCTGACCCAGGCGGCGTGAGCCCATGCCGGTCGGAGAAGGCCCAGAAGGCCGGTAGCGGCTATTTCAGGTCCTTCACCGGTTCCGGACCGAGGTCGTCCTCGGCGTGGGGGTCTTGCATGAAGGCCCTGAGACGACGGTGGAAGTTGGAGATGGCGCGCTCCTGAATGGGACTGGTGCGCGCCCCGCGGAAGCCACGCGACCGCAGCCCTTTCTGCACGCGGGGGATATTGGCGAAATCCTGCTTGTAGATCAGCGGGTAGTCGCCTTCCTCGGGCGTTGCGTAGAAGTCGCGCTTCAGCGGCGGCTCCTTGCCCGGCGCATAGCGTTCCAGCGACCAGACGTCCAGCAGGCACTTTTCAGGGTCGTCCCCATACGGCCGCATGCGGTACCAGAGCACAGCTTCGACGGCGGGATGCAGGAAGATGGTGTTGGGGAAGACGTGCCAGTCAAAGCCGGTCTCCGCCATGTAGTCGGGCGTCAAGCCCTCCGGCCAGCCGACGCCTTCCTCCATCGCTTTTTCATAGATGCCGGCCCCCCACTTGGTCAGCACGTCGATCGGGGTCGCGTCAGCCGGCAGTTCGCGCAGCTCCTGGATCGTGCGGTAGGCCCGCTCGGACTGCATGGCCCCGAGGTCCTCCTTGAACTGCTTGCCATACTCGTAGAGGTATTCGCGGAAGTCCGGCTCCACCTCGTGCGGCGGCAGGCGGGCCGAGCGCCCGATGGGCAGACCCGTGCCGTTGTCGTAGCTGATCCAGCCGTGCCGCCCCATGCCGCGGCTGGTGGAATAATCCTTGGTGTAGGCCAGCATCTGCTGGTGCGTGGTCTGGACGTGGTAGAACTCGGTGAAGGCTTCGACCACCGTCTTCCAGTTGGCCTCGACGACTGTCGTCTTATACCAGGCGAAGCGAAGCTTATCGAACTCCATCAGGTCGCACTTGGACTTCATGGGCTCCAGGAAAGCTTCGAACGGCTGACACTGCGAATCCATATTGATCCAGACCCAGCCGCCCCACACGCCGACCTTGACGGCGGCGAGGTCGGCGTCACCGTCCTGGAGGCACTGCCCCCAGTCGTGCCGGTCCACTACCTCGACGCTGCGTCCATCGAGGGCGAAACGCCAGCCGTGGAAGGGGCAGACGAACTGTTTGGTCTGGCCGCAGCCCACCACGAGCTGGGTCCCGCGATGAGGGCAGCTGTTATGGAAGGCCTTGACGTCGTCGGCGCCCGCTCCGGTCCGGACCACGATGATCGAGTCGGTAAGTATGTCATAGGTGTAGTAGTCGCCGACCTTCGGTATCTCCTCCAGACGGCAGGTGATCTGCCAGACCTTGGGCCACAGATGCTCAGCCTCGGCCGCCGCAAAATTACGATCGTAGAAATCCAGCTTAGGAACATAGTCGTCGCGCACGTCGGCGGGCGAATAGGTCGAGGGGGGCATTTCAGATCTCCCAGTCTGCCGGCGCAATCCTGCGCGATCCGTCGGCGGTACTAAGCGGGAACCGGCGTCTTGCGGGTCGTCAGGCTGCGCACCGCCGCCTCGACTTCAGCCAGCGAAGGAAGGGACGCGGTCTCCAGCGGCTGCGAGAACGGCACGGGCGCATACTTGGCGCCGATCCGCTTCACCGGCGCGCGAAGGCTGTCGAACACCCGCTCGTGGATCGCAGAGGAGACTTCCGCGCCGACCCCGAAGGCCTTCACCGCCTCGTGCGCGACCACGGCCGCGCCTGTCTTCTTCACCGACGTCATGACGGTGTCGAGATCCAGCGGCGAGACGGTACGCAGGTCGATGAGCTCAATCTCGATGCCCTCCCCCGCCAGCTTCTCCGCCAACGACCTGATCCCGTTGACGATGCGGCCGTAGGCGACGACGGTCACGTGGCGCCCCTCGCGAACGACGTTGGCCTTCCCGATGGGCACCTTTTTGCCCCGCTCCGGCGCCGGGCCTGGTGTGAACAGGGCCGGCAGGGTCTCGATGAAGATGCAGGGGTCGGGATCGTCGATGCAGGACAGCATCAGCCCGTAGGCGTCCGCAGGACAGGAGGGCAGCACCACCTTCAATCCGGCGGTGTGGGCGAACCACGCCTCAAGGTAGTCGGAATGCTGGCCGCCGTTGGAGACGCCTGCCCCGGTCATGGTGCGGATCACGATCGGCACGTTGGTCTGGCCGCCAGACATGAAGCGGAGCTTGGCGGCGTGATTGACGATCATGTCGGAGGCCACGGTGAAGAAGTTCATCAGCATGACCTCCGCCACCGGCTTGAAGCCGATCATGGCCGCCCCGATGGCCGCGCCCACAATGGCCTGCTCGGAGATCGGCGTGGACTTGACCCGATCCGTACCGAAGCGGGTGGATAGCCCCGCGGTCACCCCGCAGACGCCGCCGCCTTCCTTGTCGGCGATGTCCTCGCCGAGGAGCAGGACCGTGTCGTCCGCCGCCATGGCGTCGGCCAGGGCGGCGTTCACCGCCTGGACCATGTTCATCTTCTCGATCATTCGACCACCTCGTACTCGTAGACGTCGCGGCGGACCTCGATCGGGTCAGGAAAGGGACTGGCGAGCGCGAATTGGAGCGCGGCCTCGATCTCCTCGGCATGGCCGGCCTCGATGCCGGCCAGTTCCTGCTCGCTGGCGTGGCCGCCCTGGAGCAGGAAATCGCGGTAGAAGGGATAAGGATCGTCCTTCTGGCGCGCCTCCTTCTCGCCGGGGTCCATGTACTTGTCGTCATCGCCGAAGACATGGCCGAAGAAGCGGAATGTCATCGCCTCGATCAGGGTTGGACCGCCCCCTGAGCGCGCCCGGTCGATGGCGGTCTTGGCGACTTCGTACATCTCTAGCGGATGGTTGCCGTTCACCCGCACACCCGGCATTGTATAGCTGTCGGCACGCTTGGCGATCTCGTCAACGGCGGTGCAGGCCGCGGTCTTGGTGTGCTCGGCGTAGCCGTTGTTAGAGCAGACGAAGATGACCGGCAGCTTCCAGACGGAAGCGAGATTGAGGCTTTCGTGGAAGGCGCCGATATTGGACGCGCCGTCTCCGAAATAGGCCACCGTCACGGCGTCGTCGCCCTTCAGCTTGGAGCCCCAGGCCAGGCCGTTGGCGATCGGCATCGTGGACCCGACGATGCCTGTGGTCACCATCACGCCGGTTTCGGGGTGGGTGATGTGCATGGGGCCACCCTTGCCCTTGCACGTCCCCGTCACCCGACCGGCGAGTTCAGCCCACAGCTTGTCCACCGGACAGCCCTTGGCCAGCGAGTCGTGGGTGCCCCGGTAGATGGTGCAGATGAAGTCGGTGTCCCTGAGCAGCGTCGAGATCGCCGACGGGATCGCCTCCTGCCCGCGAACCGAATAATAGGGCATGACGAGGCGGCCGGACTTGATGACCGCCCGCATCCTCTCGTCGTTCTGCTTCAGCAGCGACATCTTGGTGAAGATGTCGAGCATCGTCTCCCTGGGCGGCAAATCCACCGATAATCGCTCCCTGGCGCGGGGCTGCACATAGAGCCCTCAGGCTGCAGGGCTAGGCAAAGGCCGCCGCACAATCTTGATGGGGAGCGACAATCTCCCGCGCGAGCACGACATCTGCGTTGGTCGCCGTACCGGCGCCCTGTCGCGCTCCATCAAGACGTCTGAGGCGTGCAGCCCTATCCGGCCGACAGGAAACGACGGCCGATGCGTATGTGTAGACAGCCTTGCCTTGCAGGCGTCGGGCGAACCGCCCCGGCCACTCTCCATGTCATCTGACACGGGCGCGCCGCTCCTCCATTTCCGACGACCCGACGGTAGTGTCCAGGACGTGCTGGCCAGCGGCTCAGTCTATACGGTGATGACCGCCGCCAAGCGCGCCGATGTGCCGGGCATCGAGGGCCAGTGCGGAGGAAACCGAGCCTGCGCCACCTGCCACGTCCACATCGACCCCGCCTGGCGCGAGGTGGTCGGCCCACCGGGCCGAGACGAGCGCGAGCTACTTCAACTCACCGAAGACTTCCGGCCCGAGAGCCGGCTGTCCTGCCAGATCCGCATCTCCAAGGAGATTGACGGATTGGTCATGACGCCCGCGCGCTAAGGGGTCGCCGGCGCCCTGCAGCCCTCAAGCCGTCGCAGCGGCGCTTAGAGCCTGCAAATGTTGCGCTCGGGCTGAAGACCGCCGAGCGGTGACAAGCCCGCCCTATTCGATCACGCCCAGCACCGTGCCGACCTCGTAGGTCCCGCCCGCTGGCTTATGGATGCGCAGCATGCCCGAGGCGGGAGCCTCGATCTCGTTAACGGACTTGTCGCTCTCGATCGAAAACAGCGGCTGGCCTTCGGTTGCAGGCTGCCCGTCCTGGACGAGCCATTCGGTGAGTTCGCCCTCGTTCATGGAGAAGCCGATCTTAGGCAGCAGGATTTCAGTGGCCATGGTCTCAAGCCTCGTGAAGTGAGATGTCAGCGGCGAGCATTTGGATCAGGATCCCATACTGGCCTGCGCTTCTCGGCGAAAGCCTTGGGCCCTTCTTCGAAATCCGGATGACGCCAGTGCGATTTCAGCAACTCCCAGCCGAATTCCAGCGCCTGCGGATCGGGCATGGTGGCGAAGCTCCAGATGGCCCGCTTGGTGAGCGCCATCGCCTGGGGCGAGTTCTTCGCCATGGCTCGCGCAAGCTCCCAGCCGCGTTCCAGCGCCGCCTCCCGCGTCGGTTCCAGCAGGTCCACCAGGCCGAGCTGGTGCGCGCGCGACGCCGGCATGCGGTAGCCCTTGCCCGCAAGCGACATGAGGAGCGCCGCACCCGGGCCCGCCCGCCGCGCGACATTGATCGACTCCAGCGCCGACACCTGGCCGACGGTGACGTGGGTGTCCATGAAGGACACGCCCTCGTGGGCGATCACGACGTCGGCTTCGGCGACGAAGTGGAGGCCGCCGCCGTTGCAAAGGCCGTTGACCACGCAGATGACCGGCTTGGTGACGTGCATCTGCTGTGGGGTGAAATGGTTGGACCGCTGGTGGCTGAAGTTCTTGAGGCTGCCCTTGCCGACCTGGAGCTGGCTCACGCTCGCGCCGGTGCAGAAGTGCCGCTCGCCTGCACCGGTCATCAGCACGACGCGGATGTCCGGGGCGGCGTTGACCCTCGTCCAGGCCGCTTCAAGAGCCGCGAGCATGTCGGGCGCCATGGCGTTGCCCTCGTGGGGCCGGTTCAGGGTGAGGAGGGCGATCCCGTCCTCGACATCCAGCAGGATCGGTTGCGCCTCGATGTCGTCGCTCATCTAAAACCTTTGCCGCACCGCCGTGATTGCGCCGTAGTCCAACTCCGAGCCAAGGTCTTGATAGCCCGCGACACCGGCCTCACACCCGCCGACATGGATGACAGCACACACCATTCGGACCTAGCCGGAGCCAGAACCGGCGGACGTGGCGCGCCTTGACGGCGGTGGCGCCCGGCCGAACGGATCTCCTCGCGCAGCTCTGCGAGCTGGGGGGAGCGGGTCTGGCGGTCACGGAGTTGCCGGCCTCGCCGCCTCCCGACACTCCAGGCGCAGGGGTCGTGCGCTTGGGGGTGCACCGCTACGGCGCGGCGCCCACGACGGGGCTGGAGCCTTTCGACCTCCTTCTCAGCGGCGCACCGGATGCGCCGAGCCCCTGGACGAGCGTGGAGGCGCATGAGCTCGACGCCCGTCTGGACGACATAGGAGCCAAAGTAGCGGGCCAGCCGGTCGCGGCCGCGGTGGCGGCGCAGGTGTTGCGCATGTCGCTCAGCCTGAGCTTCGGCCAGGCCCTGGTGATGGAATCGATCGCCTATTCCATGCTGCTGGCCTCTGATGGCTTCATCCGCTGGCGGCGCCAAACTCCGGTCCGCCGCCGCGCCGAGGAGAGTGGCGCGCGCGTAAGGCTTGTGGAGGACGGCGCGCGACTGCGGGTTCGCCTGGACCGGCCCACCTCTCTGAACGCGTTCGACGCCCGCATGCGCGATGAACTGGCGGAGGCGCTGGCCTTCGCCGTGGACGATCCCCTGCAAAGGGCCGTGCAGCTGGACGGGCTCGGCCCGGCCTTTAGCGCAGGCGGAGATCTGGAAGAGTTCGGGACCGCCGTCGATCCCGGGCCGGCCCACCTGATCCGCACCCTGCGCTCACCTACGGCGTTGTTGCATCAGCTAGGTGGCCGCGGTGTGGCGCTGGTCCATGGCGCGTGCATCGGCGCGGGCGTGGAAGTCGCGGCCGCCGCCGCTCGGGTGACCGCGCAGCCGGGAACCTACTTCCGGCTTCCGGAAGTGGGCATGGGCCTCATTCCCGGCGCCGGTGGGACAGCTTCCATCCCGCGTCGCATCGGCCGGCACCGGGCCTGCTACATGGCGCTTTCGGGGCGCGACATCGATCTTCCGACCGCCATGAGTTGGGGCCTGGTGGACAGGACCGAACCGTCGCCGGGATAAACGCTGGGCTGATCCGACCGTTTCCGCCGCAGGTTCGGTCCGCGGCGGATAGACGAGCACGTACCCTTCGACAGCTCTCTTTTGACAGGAATGCCGTAATTGACAAGTCTGCCACATCGCTGTCTTCAGGGGAAAAAACGAGACAGTCTCAATTTTTCTTGACAGTCAAAAGCGAAGGCGTAACGTATCGAAAAACGCGGGAGGATTTGGATGATCAGTATAGAGTCGAACAAAGCCAAGACGGCGCGGCGCGTTATTGAAGTTCTCGAGTTCTTTGACAAGCAGAATCGACGCGCAACGGTGATGGATATTGCTCGTCGCTTTAGTAGGCCGCAATCGAGTACATCAGAATTATTAGCGATTATGGTGGAAATGGGGCTCCTGTATAAGGACAGGACTTCCCGCACGTTCCGGCCGACGCCACGGGCGGCGATGCTCGGGTCGGCCTTCCAGCCGAGCGTGGTGCGTGATGGCCGCCTGTCGATGCTGATAGACCAACTCGGCGTCGAAACCGGCCTTGGCGTTGCGTTGATCGGGATGGTCGGCCTGAAGGCTCAGATCTTCAGCTGGAGCGCTGGCGGCGGCCTGTTCGCTGTCGACCCGCAGGCGCTCTCCGGCGGTGCAAGCATAGGACTACACGAGAGCGCCGCGGGTTGGCTGCTACTGTCCACGGTGAGCAGCGACCGCGGCGACGCCATGCTCAGACGTCTTCGCGCAGAGGCTGTCGCGGAGCGGCCGTTCAACACCGTCGACATCCGCGAGAAGGTTCGAGAGTGCGGCCAGCGCGGGTTTGCAGTCGGCCCGGCCGGCTTCCAGGCCGGGCTGGATACCTGCTCCATTCTGTTGCCGGTGGAGATGGGAGAAGGCTCCCTGGCGCTCAGCCTGGTGTACGCCCCATCCGAGGCCAATACGCCGGCTTCGCTGGTCCCGATCCTGCAGTGCGCGGTCCAGAACGGTCTACAGGGCGTGGAGAAACCGGTCGTTGATCTAGACGCCTACCGCATCCGGTCTGACGAGTTCTTCTGGACCGGAAGCGGCCCCCGCGCCGAAGCGTCGCTTCAGAGGATCGCCGGCTGACGCCTGAAGGAAATAGCGCGCCCTCCGCTTGGAGGTCGTCTTTTCTAAGCGCCTGCAGGCTGCATGCCGTTGGGGCGGGAGGATCCCGGCTTCAACGACGCGGCTCGCCGGTCGGAGATCGCAAGCTCCAGCGTCCGGGCGGCCGCCTCAAGCTGCGCCGGCGGTATCCCGACCAGATCTACTCCCGCCTCTTCCAGCGTGATCCAGTGGTGAGGGCTGGTGACCATGGTTGAAACCCGTTCGATGCCGGTCATCACCACGATGGCGGTGTGAAAGCAGATCGATTCGACGGATGCGGGGTCGCCGTCCATCTGGCGGACCAAACCGCTGATCTGCAGCTTCGTCAGGTCGATGCGAGACCTCAGCAGGCGTCGGTCGCCAGTGTCGGCGAGACTGTTGCGTAGGTGCAGGATACGCGAGTTCTTGATCCAATAGGCTTGGTGCGCCTCAAGGTAGGCGTGGCAGCACTCCGGAAGCTGCTCGTCGGGCCAACGCGTGCGCAGCATGACGTTCAAGGACCGCGCATCCTTCACGACCGGCTCGAGCGCCGCCAGGATCAGCTCGCCCAGATCGGAAAAGTAGATGTAGAGCGTTGTCAGCGCCACGGAAGCTTCCCGCGCCACCGCGCTTAGGGAGACGGGCGCGTCGTCGTCCTGCTCCAGCCGCCGCGCGAGGCCGTCCAGAATGCGCTGGCGCGTGTCGCGGCCTTTACGGCCGAGACGTTGGCCAAGCAGGTTGTAGCCGATGGCCGCGCGCGATGTCGCGCGGGCGTCCGCCGCCTCGGTTGTCGTTCCAACCATGCCCTTCCCGCTCCCCACTTCTGACGGCGATTGTTCGAGCGGAGAGCACCATGAGCAATCTTCGATTTCGCGCGGCTTCCTTATAGCGCCAGGGCGTTGTGGAAGGAAGCGGAGCGGACGAGCCTGGCTCGGGCCTGCCGTCCCAAGGTCGCCAGCCGTCCCCACGATGTCGTCGGTCATCAAGACGGTGCGTGCAGCACTTCGCTAGACGCAGCCCATGACCAGGAACCGCATGCGTGGCTGAGCGCCGGGTGGCCATCGTCACGGGGGCGGGCTCGGGCATCGGTCGTGCGCTGGTCGGGATGCTGGCCGCAGACGGATGCGCCGTTGTTGCGGTGGGCCGGTCCGCAGGGCCGCTGGAAGCCTTGCGCGCCGAGTTCGCTGGCGCGGCGGAAATCGCCGTCCTCGCCGCCGACGTCACATCCGACGATGCACCGGCCCGGGCGGCGGAGCTGGCGATAGAGCGCTTTGGCCGGCTGGACTGGCTGGTCAACAACGCCGGTGTCGGAAAGCCGGTGCCCGTGGACGAGACCGATGACGAGACGCTCGACTTCTTCCTGGACGTGCACCTGCGCGCACCCTTCCGCTTCTGCCGCGAGGCGCTGTCCAGGATGGCCGACGGCGGGGCCATCGTGAACCTCGCCTCCAGCTTCGCCCTTATCGGCGGGCTTCGCGGCGGGGCCTATTCGGCCGCAAAGGCCGCAATCATCGGACTGTCGAAGCACATGGCCGCCCAGTATGGGCCGCGGGGCATTCGCACCAACGTGGTCGCGCCCGGCGTGCTGGAGACGCCGATGACCGCCTACGCCTGGGGCAGCCCACGCTTCAAACGCCTGAACCTCGACATGACGCCCCTCAACCGCACCGGGACCGCGGAGGACGCCGCCCATGCGATCCACTTCCTGCTCTCCGATGCGGCGCGGTTCATCAACGGCCAGACCCTGGCGGTCGACGGCGGCTGGACCACCACCAAGTTCCTGTCCGAGCCCGCCATCGCAGCAAAGGCCGACGACAATCCACATTGACCGGATGGCAGAGCGTAGAACCCTCCACGGCTGGTCCATCCGCTGGGACGAGATGAGGGCGTGCGCCGCGCGGTCCGACGGCTGGTGGGTGGACGAGACGATCGCCGAGGTCGCCGGGCGGGTCGCCGCAGCAACGCCGCAACGGTTGCTGGTCGCAGACGGGGTTCGCCGGCTCGATGCGGCGACGCTGCACGCCGAGGCCTGTAACGTAGCCCAGGCGATGCTCGCACGCGGGCTCAGGCCGGGCGCTGTGGTGTCGTTCATGCTGCCCAACTGGCACGAGGCGGCGGTCATCTATCTCGCCGCGACCATGGCGGGCCTGGTCGCCCACCCGATCGTTCCGGCGCTCCGCGACAGCGAGCTTTCCTTCATGCTTGCAGATGTCGGAAGTCGCATGGTCTTCGTTCCGGCGAGCTTCCGCGGCCACGACTACCCGGCCATGCTGGAGCGGGTGAACGCCGGCCTGGTCCAACCGCCCGAGGTGGTGGTCGTGCGTGGAGAGGTAGGTCGAGGCGCGCGTTACGCCGACCTGCTCGACCCGCCGGCCCGGCGTATCGAGCCGCCCAAGGTCGATCCCGACAGTGTAAAGATGGTGCTCTACACCTCCGGGACCACCGGGCGCCCCAAGGGCGTGATGCACAGCCACAACTCCATCCACGCCCTGGTGAAACAGATCCACCGCCATTGGCTGGTGGAGCCCGGCGACAGCGTCTTCGTGCCCTCGCCGGTCAGCCACATCGGCGGCTCGATCTACGCCTTCGAGCTGCCGCTGCTCTTCGGGACATCGGCGATCCTGCAGGACATCTGGGACGCTGGTGCGGCTGTGCAGACCCTGACGCGGGAGCGCTGCACCCACATGGCCGGCGCCACGCCGTTCCTGGAGCAGCTGCTCGGCGCCGCCCGGGAGGCCGGGACGCGGCTGCCGGACCTCAAGCTCTTCATCTGCGGCGGGGCCTCGGTCCCCCCGTCGCTGATCCGCGAGGCGGCGGCTTATCTCCAGGACTGCATCGTCACGCGGGTGTTCGGATCAACCGAGGTCCCGGTGATCACCGTGGGCGCGACCGCGAGCGGCGACCTGGATCATGCCGCCGACACGGACGGCCGCATCGGCGTCGCCGATGTGCGCCTGGGCGCGACCGGTCCGGACGGCGACGGCGAGGTGCTGGCGCGTGGTCCCCAGATGCTGGTGGGCTATCTGTGGACGGAGGACGAGCGCGAGGCCTTCGACGCCGACGGCTATTTTCGGATGGGAGACCGCGCCCGCCGGGTGGACGGCGACTACCTGGTGGTCACCGGCCGCGCCAAGGACATCATCATCCGCCAGGGCGAGAACATCGCGCCCAAGGAGATCGAGGACATGCTCGCAGAGCATCCCGGCATCGCCGAGGTTTCGGTGGTCGGCCTGCCTGATCCGCGCACCGGCGAGCGCGCCTGCGCCGTGATCGTGCCGCGGGGCCGCCCCGGACCCGACGTGGCGGCGCTCCGCGCCTTTCTGGACACCCGCCGGGTCGCACGCTTCAAGGTTCCCGAGCAGGTGGCGATCTGGGATGCGCTCCCCCGCAACGCGGCGGGCAAGGTGCTGAAGCATCGCATCCGCGAGACGCTGATCGCCGCCCAGGCCGCGCCGTCAGCGGAGGCCGGCTAAGCCGTGGAGTTCGGCTGGACCGAGGAGGAGCAGGCCCACCGCGCGCGCGTCCGCGACGTGCTCGCCCGTGAACTGCCTTCCAACTGGGACGCCATCGCGGTGCACGGTCCGGGCAGCGACCTGCAGACCGACTACTCCCGCCACTTCTGCAAGGTGCTCGCCGAAGAGGGCCTGCTGATCCCCCACTGGCCGGCGGGCCAGGGCGGCGAGGACATGCCGGTGTGGTTGCAGTTCATCCTGGGCGAGGAGGTCTGGGCGGCCGGCGAGCCCCGCGGCGCGCAGTACATGAACGTGAACTGGGTCGGCCCGGTGCTGATGCGCTACGGCACGGCCGCGCAGCTCGAACGCCATCTGCCGCCGATCCGGGCCGGGAACGCCATCTGGTGCCAGGGCTTCTCGGAGCCCTCGGCCGGATCGGACCTGGCCTCGCTTCGGACCAGCGCCGTACCGGTGGAAGGCGGCTATCGCGTCACCGGCGCCAAGGTCTGGACGTCCTATGCCGGCCACGCCGACACCTGCTTCCTGCTGGCCCGCGTGCCTTCCCGCGACGGCGGCCCGGCAGGCAAGGCCGGCATCGTCATCCTGCTCACCGACATGGGATCGCCCGGCATCCAGGTGAAGCAGATCCCCGCCCTGATCGGGGAAGGCGACATCCACGAGGTGTTCTTCGACGATGTCTTCGTGCCCGAAGGCGACCGGCTGGGCGCCGAAGGGCAGGCGTGGGAGATCATCAACTCGGTACTGCAGAACGAGCGGGTCGGCATCCCGCGCTATGAATTCTCCCGCCGCACGCTGGACCGCGCGGTGGCCAAGCTCAAGGCTGATGGGCGCTGGGACGATCCGGTGGTGCGGGACCGCGCCGGCCGGGCGCTGATGCTGTGCGAGGCGGCGCGGATGCTGGTCTACCGCGTGGTGGACGGCAAGGCTCGCGGCGCCGCTCCAGACGCCTTCGGCAGCCTGGCGCGCTGGGCGGTGGTGCGCGCCGATAACGGCGTCAACGACTTCACGACCGAGTACCTGCCCGAAGGGCTGCTCGGCGCCGACCCGATGCAGCAGGCCCACCATCAGCGCGCGATCGCCGCCGGCGTGGCTTCAGGGGCGGCGGAAATCCAGCTGAACCTCGCAGCCCGGCGCTGGCTCGAGATGCCGGGGGAGCCCCGCCCCGGCGGGCCGCGCCTAGAGGCGCCGCGCCGATGAATTTCGAACTCACCGACGACCAGGCCAGCGTCCTCTCGGGGCTCGACCAGCTTATAGGCTCCTTCGCCGTCGAGGCGCCCAAGGAGCCGGCCGTCGCGGCCTATGCGCACGATCTTGACGGCGCGCTGGCGGGGTCAGGCTTTCTCGGCATCGCGCGGGAGGAGGGTTTCGGTCCTTTGGACGCGGCCATGGTCGTGGAGCGGCTGGCGCGGCTGCCCCGCGGCGTCGAGGCGGGCGCGTCGGCGCTTGTCGCGCCGGCGATGGGCGTCGAAGCGGGGGTGCGGCCCGTGGCGCTGACGGCGGGGAGCGGCACGGCGCCCGCGCGTTACCTGACCCTTGCTAAGGTGCTGCTGGTGGACCGCGGCGACCATGCGCTGGCGGTGGAGGTCGCGCCCGAGCGCGTGCTGCCGGTCGAGACGCTGCTGGCCTATCCCTACGGCCGGCTGGAGACCCTCGACGGTTTGCCGGCCCGCCGCATAGACGATGTCGCGACGCTCCGGCGCCGCTGGCGCGTCGCGCTGGCGGCCGAGGCGGCGGGGTGCATGCAGGCCGCGCTCGACCAGGTGCTTGAGCACGTGAACCATCGGATGGCGTTCGGCCGGCCGCTCGGCAGCCTGCAGGCCGTCCAGCACCGCATGGCCATGGCCGCCGAGACGGTGCAGTCCTCCCGCTGGCTGGCGTTTCGCGCCGCCTGGTCCGATGGCGAAGCGGACGCCGCGATCGCCGCCGGCTTCGCCCAGGATCGCATCCCCCAGCTCACCTACGACCTGCACCAGTTCTGCGGCGCCATGGGCCTTACGCTGGAGTTCCCGTTGCACTTCTGGACCTACCGTCTTCGCGCGCTGCTGGGGGAGCTCGGCGGATCATCCGGCCAGGCCCGCGTCGCGGCCGAGGCGACCTGGGGTCCGTCGGCCGAAGGGCTCGCGGCATGAGCGAAAACATCGCCGCCTTCCGCGCCCGGGCGCGGAGCTGGCTGCAGGCCAACGCGCCCTCCGGACCGGCGCCCGAGGACGGTCCCGCCTCCCGCGACTACGCCTTGGCCTGGCAGAAACGGCAGGCGCAGGGCGGCTGGACGGGCATCACCTGGCCCCAGGCGTTCGGCGGGCGGGGGCTCTCGGTCAGCGAGCAGATCGCCTGGTTCGAGGAGTACGCCCTCGCCGGCGCTCCCTCCACCCACGACGCCTCGTTCGTCGGCATGAACCATGCGGGTCCCACCATCATCGCCTGCGGCTCGCCCGAGCAGAAGGCCTACCACCTGCCGGCCATTTTGGGCGGCGAGGTGATCTGGTGCCAGGGCTTCTCGGAGCCTGGGACCGGATCGGACCTTGCGTCGCTACGCACCCGCGGCCGGATCGAAGACGACGAGATCGTCATCGACGGCCAGAAAATATGGTCGAGCTACGCCGACATCGCCGACTGGCAGGAGCTGCTGATCCGCACCGACCCCGACGTGAAGCCCCATGCGGGCCTGAGCTGGGTGATCTGCCCGATGGACGCGCCTGGCGTCACGGTGCGGCCGATCCGCACCATGGCCGGCCCCGCCAAGTTCGCCGAGGTGTTCTACGACGGCGTGCGGATTCCGCTGGCGAACGTGGTGGGCGGGCTGAACAACGGCTGGTCCACCGCCATGTCGACGCTGGGTTTCGAGCGCGGCACCGCCAGCTTGGCGCTGCAGATCAAGCTGGTGCTGAAGGTGGAGGACCTGCTCGCGGCCTGCCCGCCCGAGCGGCGCGCGCTCCGCGACCGCATCACCCTGCTGCGGGCGCAGGCGGCGGCGATGCGGGCCATGACCTACCGCTTCGCCCAGGATGCGGCGGAGGGTGTGCCGGGCGCGGAAGGCTCCATGATCCGCCTCTATTTCGCCGAGCTGTCCCAGCGCGTCGGGGCGGCGGCCATCGAGCTGTACGGCATCGACGCGCCCGAAGTGGTCGGGCCCCACGCCTGGGGCTACGATTATCTCGACGCCTTCTCCGAAACCATCGCCGGCGGGACTGCGGAAATCCAGCGCAACATCATCGGCGAGCGCGTGCTCGGCCTCCCCAAGGGGCCGCGTTGAAGGCCTTGGGCGGAAATGTCGCTCGTCGTTTCCACTTTGACGGCTGGGATCAAGACGGATGCAGCAGCTTTGAGGTCTGCCATGCCCGCCAAGCCTAAGGAGACCGACGCCCCGTGAGCGACACGCAAGACTTCCTCCCGCTCGACGCGTCCGACCTCGACAACTACCTCGGCCAGCCCCTGCCGGTGCACCAGCTCCGCGAGCCGGTGGCGATCAACGACATCCGCCGCTGGGTGCAGGGGATGCACTATCCCAACCCGCTGCACTTCGATCCCGACTACGCCGCCGAAAGCCGCTTTGGCCGCGTTGTGGCGCCGCAGAGCTTTGTGGCCTCCACCGAGATCGCCCACGGCGTCTGGCCGGCCAACATCGGCAAGATCGCCAACTCGGCCCTGCTGTTCGGCGGAGACGAGTGGTGGTTCTTCGGACCCAAGATCTTCCCGGGCGAGCACATCAAGTGCTATCCCATGCCCTTCGACTACAAGGTGACCAACACCTCCTTCGCCGGTCCGACCTGCTTCCAGCGCGGCGACACCACCTACATCAACACCACCGGCGAGCGGGTGGCGATCCA
>CAXTRP010000012.1:0-20888 GCA_964246615.1 uncultured Caulobacteraceae bacterium
AGGTCCGACCGCCCTTGCCGCTGCCGGCTGACCCGGTGGACGAGACCGTCGTCGCGGGCGACCGCGACATCGCGCCCGAGGACGACGACGGCCCGCCCTTCGAGATGGACGACGCCATCTCCCAGCCCTTCATCCAGGACGACGGACCCCAGGTGGCGGCGCTGCGCGTCGCCCAGCCCAAGGCCTCGGAACGCGAAGCGCGCGAACGGCAGAAGTCGCTGAACCTAGGCGAAAAGCCTGCCTTCGAGCTGCCCGAGCTGTCCATGCTGTCGCCGCCCAAGCCCCGCTCCACCGGTGTGGACGAGGCGTCGCTGAAGCAGAACGCGCGGATGCTGGAGACCGTGTTGGCCGAGTTCGGCGTGCGCGGGACCATCGACCACATCCGCCCCGGCCCCGTGGTCACACTGTATGAGCTGGTGCCGGCGGCGGGCGTGAAGTCGTCCCGCGTGATCGCGCTCTCCGACGACATCGCCCGGTCCATGAGCGCGCGCGCCTGCCGCGTCTCGGTGGTGTCGGGAAGGAACGCCATCGGCATAGAGCTGCCCAACGCCACCCGCGACACGGTCTACCTGCGCACTCTGCTGTCCTCGCCGGAGTACGAGAAGTCCACCTCCGGCCTGCCCATGGCGCTGGGCGAAGGCATCGGCGGGGAGACCTACATCGCCGATCTGGCCAAGATGCCCCACCTGTTGATCGCCGGCACCACGGGATCGGGCAAGTCGGTGGGGGTCAACGCCATGATCCTGTCGATCCTCTATCGGCTGACGCCCGAGCAGTGCCGCTTCATCATGATCGACCCCAAGATGCTGGAGCTCAGCGTCTATGACGGCATCCCCCACCTGCTGGCGCCCGTCGTCACCGACGCCAAGAAGGCGGTGGTGGCGCTGAAGTGGACGGTGCGGGAGATGGAGAACCGCTATCGCCTGATGTCCAAGATCGGCGTGCGCAACGTCGGCGGCTACAACGACAAGGCGCGCGAGGCGATCGCCAAGGGCGAACATTTCGAGCGCACGGTGCAGACCGGCTTCGACGATTCAGGCCGTCCCGTCTACGAGACCGAGAAGATCACCCCCGAGCCCATGCCCTACCTCGTGGTGGTGATCGACGAGGTGGCCGACCTGATGATGGTCGCCGGCAAGGACATCGAGGGCGCGGTCCAGCGCCTGGCCCAGATGGCGCGGGCCGCCGGCATCCACCTGATCATGGCCACCCAGCGCCCCTCGGTGGACGTGATCACCGGCACCATCAAGGCCAACTTCCCGACCCGGATCAGCTTCCAGGTTACCAGCAAGATCGACGCCCGCACAATCCTGGGTGAACAGGGCGCCGAGCAGCTGCTGGGCCAGGGCGACATGCTCTACATGGCCGGCGGCGGCCGGGTGACCCGCCTGCACGGCCCCTTCGTCTCCGACCAGGAGGTGGAGGACGTGGCCAAGTTCCTGCGCGCCCAAGGCGTCCCCAACTACCTGGAGGAAGTGACGGCCGCGCCCGAGGACGACGAGGAGGGCGGCGGGGGCGGCGGCGCGATGGACGGCGAGAGCCTGTCCGCCAACGACCTCTACGATCAGGCCGTGGCGGTGGTCACGCGCGACAAGAAGGCCTCCACCTCCTACGTCCAGCGCCGCTTGCAGATCGGCTACAACCGGGCCGCGTCCCTGATCGAGCGCATGGAGAAGGAAGGCGTGGTCAGCGCCGCCAACCATTCCGGCAAGCGCGAGATCCTGGCCCCTCCGCCCCCGGCTCTCTGACGAGCGCAAGCACGGCGGCGCGTTGTAACGTCTGGCGCCGCCGGGCTCGCCTCGATCACCCGCCTCACCCCGGACGAACTCACGACCTCCTCCGCCACAGGCCGCCCGGCCTACAACGCCGGTGAAAGCAAGGTGATCTTAGCGGCCGGCTAGTGACGCCCTCTCTGCTTGGTTCGTTGTCGGCAAGGGCGCCTTATGATGCTGTGCCAAGCGGACAAAGGAAGTAGGTGCTCTCCGCCCGAGGAGGCACTGTCATTGGCTAACGCGCTTACATCAAAGCTCGAACGAGGTGCTGATCTGGGGCCAGAAGACCGGGCTCGGCTGGACTCGGTGATCCGTACGCCCCGCAAGGTCGGTAAGCGGGAGGACCTGATCAGCGAAGGCGAATCGCCGAGCGTCGTGCAGCTCGTGCTCGAAGGCTTCGCCTGTCGCTACAAGATCCTGCCCAACGGCCGTCGCCAGATCATGGCCTTCCTGATCCCCGGAGACTTCTGTGACTTTCACGTCGCCATCCTGGGGACGATGGATCACAGCATCGCCACGCTGACGCCCTGCTCGATCGTGGAGATTTCACGAGAGACCATCGCCGACCTCACCGACCATCATCCCCAGATCGCCAGGGCGCTCTGGTGGTCCACTCTGGTAGATGAAGCGATCCTGCGCGAATGGTTGGTGGGCATGGGCCAGCGGCCAGCGGAGAGGCAAGTCGCCCATGTGCTCTGCGAACTGCTCGTGCGCCTTCAATCCGTCGGACGGGCGACGGACACGAGCTATGAACTTCCCTTGACCCAGCAAGAGCTTGGCGACGCGATGGGGCTGTCGGTGGTGCATACCAACCGCAGCCTGCAGACCCTTCGAGAGGAGGGATTGATCGTCTGGACCGAGGGGCGGCTTACGATCCCGAACGTGGCCAGAATGAACGGCTTCGCCGGCTTCAACCCGAACTACCTCCACCTGACGAAGCGGCCCAATTGGGGACCTCAGGCGGCTGCCTAGCGAGCGCCGGGCATCCAGACCACGCCGAAGGACATCGTAGCCTGCACAAGCGTCCTGCCATGCTCGTCTCGGACAATGGCGATAAAGGTGCGGTTCTCACCGCCTGGAAGAGCATCGCAGGCCATGTCGGCCAGACCGTCTGCTGCGGCGTTCATCGCGGCCTCGGCGTCATCGAATTTCAGGCCATCCTCGTCGCGGACGAAGCGTTCCTGGTCCGAGGTGTCGATGAAAAAGCGGGGCACGAGGCTCATCCGGTGAACCATCGTCGGTAGGTCGTCAGGTTCCGCCTCGCCACCACTTATGAGGTTCCAAGCTGCTCGAACCCGTTCAAAAACAACCTATGTTGCCGGTGGGCGTTCGCTGCGCCGGAACGATGACAAGAAAGCCACGCAAAGTTGTTGCGCGCAGACCTCGTCTGGGTCCACACCGACGTCTCATGACGCACTACACGCGAGCAGATGTGGATATGGCGGACCGCCATATCGCCGAAGGTAAACGCCACATCGACCAGCAGGAAAAGTTGCTCAGGACCTTGCAACTACAAGCTCGGCCAACGGAAGATGCGGAGCAGCTGCTGGCGACCTTCAACTCAACCATGGTCGGACATCGCGAGCATCGCGCGGCCATCATAGCGGCGCTGGAAGCCCACGGCCTGTAGGGATCGCTCCCACGATCCGGCGAGGGCGGTCTGCTGCTAAGGCAGCTCCATGACATGGGCGGGGAAGGTGACGCCGGGATCGCCCTGGCCGGCGGAGAAGGTGATGGCGGTCAGCGGCGCGGCCTTCTTGTAGTTCGGCACGCGGAGCATGAGGCCGACCTCCTGGCCCGGCGAGAGCGGGTGGCTGAGGACGGCGACGCCGGCTGGCGCCTGGGTCGCGGGCGTGATGGGGTAGCCACGATCGTCGCCCTGCACGAACATGCAGCAGGTGCGAAGCGTCGAGCCGTCGCTGCCTGAGCCGTGCGAGGCGTTGGCGAGGTTGCTGACGCTGAGCGCGCGGGTCGCGCGCAGGGTGAAGCCGCAGACGGCCTCCTCGCTGTGCTTGGCGTAGCAGCCCTCGGCGCGGACCGCGTAGCCAGCGCCGGGCTTGAACGAACTGTCGACCTGCACCGGGCCGAAGCCGCGGTAGGTGAGCACGAAAGCGTGGGGTGCGGCCATCGCCCCGGGCCCGGCGGCGACCAGCGCCGCCAGCATCAGGCCCAGCGCGCACAGGGGGCGGGCCGCTCCGCTCATGGTCACTCCGCTGAGCCTCACGCCACGGCCTGCGAGGTGATCTTGTAGTCGAACAGGCCGGGCTCCAGCCAGTCGAGGTCGGTGGAGGGCGTCATGCCATAAGGATACATGAGGAAGTGCGCCTCCATCGGTCTGGGCGCGCCCGGCAGCGCCAGGTCGGTGGCGCTGTTGTAGGCGGCCCAGTTCATCTCCCAGCTGCCGAACAGACGTTCGCGCTCGGCCTTCACCTGCGGGCTGTCGACGGCCAGTTTGGCCTCCAGCACGACCTTGCGCACGTCGGCCGGGTCCACGGGGAACCAGCCTTCGCCTTCCAGCCAGACCTCGGCGCGGCAGTGCTGGGCGTGGCTGATGTCGGGGCCTGAAGGGCCTAGCGTCTTCTGGAAGGTCGAGGGGGCGAAGCGGACGCCGTAGACGTCGCGGGCCGGGACCCCGCTCGCCCGGCAGAGCCCTGTCATCAGCCCGTTCAGGTCGGCGCACTTGCCGCCCAGGCGCCCGCTGGCCAGCAGGCTCTTGATGTCGCCGAGGCCGCAGCCGCGGGTCTGGGGATCGCGGAAGGTGCTGTCCACGATCCAGTCGTACAGGGCGCGGACCTTCTGGCGGGGCTCGCTCCGGGCCCCGACGATATCCAGCGCGCGCTCGCGCACGATGCCGTCGGTGGGCGTGCTGGCGGTGGGCTGCAGCCAGAACCGACGCTCCGCCTCGCTCAAAGACGCGCGCACGGGGCCACGGTCGCGGGTCTCCACGACCTGGCTCACCGTCAGGGTCTTGGGTCCGTCACCCGTCCAGCGCGCGCGCACCATGTGTGCGCCGTAGCGGCTGTCGCGCACGACCTCGGCGGCGCCGGAGCAGGTCACTTCCGGATCGGAGGCGTGCTGGTAGGGAGCCAAGCTGGCGAAGACCGGAATCCAGCTCTCGATCGGCCCCGTGTGGCCAGTCACGTCCACGGCGGTCGATATCTGCGCGCGTCGGTGGGGGAGGCTCTGGTCCGCAGCGGCGGCGAAGCGCGGCGAGGCGGCGACGCCGCAGGTCATGGCGGCTACGCTGGCGTTTACGAACTGCCGCCGATCCATGCCGACCTCCCAGGTGGGCGTACCGTCGGTGGCCCAGCAACGATGGCGGCGACCCTGACCGACGCCGACCGCTGTCTATGAGAGCGCTTCAGGCGAAGCAAGCCGCGGCCGTATGGGCGCGCCTCCCGCCGCCTCGAAAGGGAGAGGGCGGTGAGCCGCGCGGTCTACGCCGCCGCCCGGCAGCTCGCGGCGTCCAGGTTGCAGGCCGCAATCGCCCGCGCCGCCTCCCGGGCGATTGCGCGCCAGTCCAATGCGGGGCAGGGCGCCGTCGCCATCAGGATCTGCCGCAACGCTGTGGGCGAGGCGACGCCCACCACGACCCTGGACGTCTGTGGCTGCGACAGGGCGAAGCCCAGCGCCGCCTGCAACGGGTCCGCGCCGATATCGGCGAGCACCTGGCGAAGGCGGGACAGCTGCGGCGACGGCGGCGCCTGGCTCGTGCTGGCTGTGTCCAGGGCGACCGACCGCAGGCGCACCTCCACCCCAGCCCCTGCGATCTCGTCCAGCGCGCCGCTGGCCAGCAGGCGTTGGTCGAGCAGGCCTAGGGGTAGCTGCACCAGGTCGGGCCGGAACCTTTGGACAAGCGCCACGGGATCGTCGCAGACGCAGGCGGAGAGCCCGACCGCGCCAACGACGCCCTCGTCCTTCAGCCGTAGGAGGGCGTCCCAGAATGCGGAGCCGTCGTCGGCCCGCAGCGCCTTGGGGCTTGCGAGCACCGCCGAGACGCGGCTCCGTCGCAGCCGCATCAGCGAGCCGCGCAGCCGGTGCAGCGTCGCGCCCGCGCCTTCCGCGCCGTCGGCGGTGTGCGCAACCACCTCCAACGCCGGCTCAAGGGGCGACACCTCGCCAAGCACGCCTTCCGCTATCGGCTCGCACGGACAGTCGATCAGGCGCACGCCCGCATCCGCCGCCAGCGCCACCGTCGCGAAAGCCTCGGCGGTGCTCAGGCGCCCCGCGGCGCCGAACCGTCCTACGTCAATCCCGAGCCTGGAAACCGACACCATCTGCGGCACTCTCCCGACGCCAGCGCTCCAACAGGCGGCGCGCTCAGGTTAATAACCCATGTTGCACTTCCTTGGTGCAGCTGTAAGGCGCCGCAGAGGTGCAAGCCCCGCTGCGCCGCCTCTGCGGGGTGCAATCTCGAGCCGTCGTCGCTATGAAGGGAGCATGATCGAGCAAGACCTCGCCCCATCGCGTTCCTCGCCGCCGACCCGGTCATATGCGGCGACAGAGGCCTGGCAGCCCAACCTGGGCCAGCCGCGCCATGACTGGACCCGCTCGGAAGTGGCCGCCCTGTTCGAACTGCCGTTTGCGGAGCTGACCTATCTCGCGGCCACCGTTCACCGCCGATGGTTCGACCCGACCGAGGTGCAGCTATCCCAGCTGCTGTCGATCAAGACCGGCGGCTGTGCGGAAAACTGCGGCTATTGTAGCCAGTCCGCATCCTTCGACACCGGGCTCAAGGCCTCCAAGCTGATGGATGCCGACACGGTTATAGCCCAGGCGGCGCAGGCCAAGGCGGCGGGCGCGGGGCGCTTCTGCATGGGTGCGGCATGGCGTGACCTGAAGGACCGGGACATGCCCAGGCTCGAGGCGATGATCACGGGTGTAAAGGCGCTAGGGCTCGAGACCTGCGCCACGCTCGGCATGCTGCGCGAGGATCAGGCCGCGCGGCTGCGGGAGGCGGGACTGGACTACTACAACCACAACCTGGACACCTCGCCCGAGTATTACGGTCAGGTGGTCACCACCCGCACCTACCAGGACCGGCTCGAAACCCTGTCGCACGTGCGCGCCGTGGGCATGAAGACGTGCTGCGGCGGCATCGTCGGCATGGGCGAGAGCCGCAGCGATCGTGTCGGCCTGCTCCACGCCCTGGCGACCCTGCCGGAGCACCCCGACAGCCTGCCGGTGAACGCGCTGGTGCCCATCGCGGGCACGCCGCTGCAGGACAGCGCGCCTGTGGACGGCATCGAGTTTGTGCGCACCGTCGCTGTGGCGCGGATCACCTGCCCGCGCTCCATGGTCCGTATCGCCGCGGGACGCGAGGGCATGAGCCGGGAGCTGCAGGCCCTGTGCTTTTCGGCCGGCGCCAACTCCATCTTCGTGGGCGGGCGGCTGCTCACCACGCCTTTGCCGGGCGAGGATGCGGACAGCGCGCTGCTCCGCGACCTCGGCCTGCGTCCCATGGCCTTGGACGGCGAGCCGGCGTCTGCGCCCGGGGCCGCCTGCGTCTCGTGAACGGCTTCCCGCCGCCTGGCGACACGGCGGCGCTGGAGCGCGGGCAGCTTCTGACCCCTCGCTTCGGGCCAGACGGTCTGATCGCAGCGGTGGTCACCCACGCCGACACCGGCGAGGTGCTGATGCTGGCCTGGATGAACGCGCAGGCGCTGCAGGCGACGCTGGACACGCGCGAGGCGCACTACTGGAGCCGCTCGCGGGGCGAGCTTTGGCGCAAAGGCGCCACCTCGGGTCAGGTCCAGCGGATCATGGAGGTGAGGGTCGACTGCGACCAGGACGCGATATGGCTCAAGGTGCGCCCGCAAGGCGACGGCGGCGCCTGCCACGTGGGGTTCCGCAGCTGCTTCTACCGGGTGGTGGAGGATGATCGTCTTGTGGAGCGGGAGTGACGCATCTGTGATGGTCGCAGCCTTCCGCCACCAAGGGGAAGGAGATGAGTGACGGCCTTGAGGATGATGAAGGCGGTCAGGTTCTGAGCATCGTTCTGGCGCCTTCGATGGCGGGAGAGCGGCTGGACAAAGCCCTTGCCGCCGTCGTGCCTGACCTCTCCCGCTCGCGGTTGCAGGCCTTGATTTCTACGGGCGCGTTGAGCCTGGGCGGGATGGCGTTGAGCGACGCCTCCGCCAAGGCGCAGCCCGGCGAGTACCGGCTGCTCGTCCCTGCACCGGAGATCGCCGAGCCGCAGCCGCAGGACCTCTCGCTCGTCGTCCTCTATGAGGACGCCGACCTGATCGTGGTCGACAAGCCTGTCGGCATGGCGGCCCATCCGGCTCCCGGAACGCGGGACGGGACGCTGGTCAACGCGCTTCTGCACCACTGCGCAGGCTCGCTGTCGGGCATCGGCGGGGTGATGCGGCCGGGGATCGTGCATCGGCTGGACAAGGACACCTCAGGCGTGATGGTGGCGGCCAAGTCGTACCGGGCGCACCAGGGGCTGGCCGCCCTGTTCGCCGCGCACGACCTGGAGCGTAGCTACACGGCCCTTGTCCGCGGCGCCCCGCAGCCGGCGCGGGGCGTCATCACCACCCGTCTCGGCCGCTCGACATCGGACCGAAAGAAGATGGCGGTGCTGAAGTCCGGCGGGCGCGAGGCGATCACCCAGTACCGCACCCAGGCGCTGTTCGGGCCGCCATCGAAGCCGCTTGCAGCGCGGGTGGTCTGCCGGCTGGAGACAGGTCGGACCCACCAGATCCGCGTCCACATGGCTCACCAAGGGGCGCCCTGCCTGGGCGATCCGGTCTATGGTCACGGCGCGCCGGCGAATGCGGTGCGCGAGGCGATCGCTCTGAGCGGCTTGACGCGTCAGGCTCTCCACGCGTCGGTGCTGGGGTTCGTTCATCCCGTCACAGGCGAACCGATCCGGTTCGAGACCGCTCCGCCACCCGATATGCAGGCGCTCGAAGTGTTGCTCGAGGCGCTATGATCAGGGCTGTCGTGGCTGGGAAACCTGACCCGGCCACAGGTTTTTGGAGGAAAAAGGGATGCCGGCCTTAAACGGGCCGCAACTCCGCGCGATATCTCGCAGTTGCACAAACAACGAGACGCCGCGCTCCCGCGACCCTAGACACGGTCGAGCGACGCCCCGGATATGGCATTCTGCTGAGGGGACACAAGGCTACATGGCGACAAATGCTCTGGCGATGATCTCGCCGGAAGGCGGGCTTTCCCGCTATCTCACCGAGATCCGCAAATTTCCGATGCTGACGAAGGATGAGGAGTTCATGCTGGCGAAAGCCTGGCGTGAACACGAGGATTCCACCGCGGCGCACCGTCTGGTGACCTCCCACCTGCGGCTCGTGGCCAAGATCGCCATGGGCTATCGCGGCTACGGCCTGCCTATCGGGGAGGTGATCTCCGAGGGCAATGTCGGCCTGATGCAGGCCGTGAAGAAGTTCGAGCCGGACAAGGGCTTCCGCCTGGCCACCTACGCCATGTGGTGGATCCGCGCCTCGATCCAGGAGTACATCCTGCGGTCGTGGAGCCTTGTGAAGATTGGCACCACGGCGGCGCAGAAGAAGCTGTTCTTCAACCTGCGCAAGGCCAAGTCCGAGATCAGCGCGCTGGAGGAGGGCGACCTTCACCCCGATCAGGTGGCCTCCATCGCCACCAAGCTCGGCGTCACCAACGACGACGTGATCTCCATGAACCGGCGGTTGGCCGGACCTGACAGTTCGCTGAACTCTCCGCTCCGTTCCGACAGCGAGAGCGAGTGGCAGGACTGGCTGGTGGACACGGTCAGCGAGAGCGCTGAACACGTCGTGGCCGAGGCTGAAGAGAAGACCCTGCGGATGGGCCTGCTGGAAGAGGCTATGCAGGAACTCACCGAACGCGAACGCCATATCCTGACCGAGCGTCGGCTGAAGGACAATCCGACGACGTTGGAGGAGTTGGCCGGCCAGTATGGGGTGTCCCGCGAACGGGTGCGCCAGATCGAGGTGCGGGGCTTCGAAAAGCTGCAGAAGGCCATGAACGCTGCGGCTCACGACCGCAACCTGATCAACGCCTGACGGGTCGCGGCCTACTCGGTGTCCATGGCTGAGGCGTGCGGTTCGGAGCCCGCAGCCTCGGCCAGGACGTGGAACCGCTCCAGGTACCGGGCCTGGGCCGGCGAGGCTGCAAGAGGCGTAAGCGTCGGTGCGTAGCCCTCGGGCGGATCGCCGAACAGGGCCCGCGCTTCCGCAACCGAGAACCCGGCCAGTTGCACCGCCTCGAAATAAGCCGACACCCGGTCGGCGCGCTTGATCAGCGCCTTGACGGGCGCAGGTGGCGCGGGCGGCAGGCCGAAGCGCAGATGGATGGCGGTCTCCAGGCCGTGCTCGAACACCTTGTAGTCAAAGCCGAGCGCCGCCTTGAACGGTGAGATCATGTCGCCGATCACATACTCCGGCGCGTCATGCAGCAGGGCCGACAGTCGCCATCCCGGTGACAGGCCGGGCTGCAGGTGGGCGCAGATCTCTTCCACCACGATCGAGTGCTGAGCGACGGAAAAGGCGTGCTCGCCCACCGTTTGGCCATTCCACCGCGCCACCCGGGCTAGGCCGTGGGCGATGTCCTCGATCTCGATGTCGAAGGGGGAGGGATGCAGCAGGTCGAGTCGGCGGCCGGACAGCATCCGCTGCCACGCCCGCGGCGCGGCGTCTTTGGTCCTGCGCAGGCCCTTGGCCAACAGATCGGTCCCTCTTCGCCTCGAGTCGCTTCGCAGTGAGGCCGGCGTTAGCGAAGATCAACCGTAACAGATGCCGCGACCCGATGGCGGCACGTTCTGGACCTCGGCCGGACTTGTTCCCCGCAGCCATGGCGGGCGCCTTTGACCGGCAAGTCGGCGCGTCCTGGACCCCAGGGACAAGCCCTGGGGAGACGGGACAAAGGCGGTTTCGCCTCAGCTCATCCCGCGCTAGCCGCCGTCGCTCGCACTCACCGGATGCCGCCCGATCGGGCGCGATTATCTCCCGACTGAAGGGCTCTGGCTGCAACTCGGAGGAGAGGAGGCCCAGGTCTCCATAAGGGTCGCCGCCAGATTAGTCAGTGCAGGTGCGCCCTATCCGCCGACGTTCATGCCGACGAGCCGGCGGACCGCGGAGCGTCCTGCAACGTCGTGGTGGGCGTGGGCGCGCGCGTGGAAGACGCCGACGACGAGCGGTCCTGCCGCAGGGCCCTTGGCCACGTAGCCTACGACCCGGTCGCCTCCGGGTCCGGGCGTGTCGGAAGCCAACAGGTAGGAGACGTCGACGCCATTGGCGTTTACTTCGCCGGTGCGGATCTCTGCGCCCCCTCCATGGGCGTGGACGGTGGACTGTTTCACCCCGTCTACGCTGGAGGTGACATTGGCGTCGTCATCGTCGGCGTTGATGGAGACGCCCGGCATACGGATGCGCGCCGTGCCGTCGGTGGCGTCGAGGTGAAAGCCCGGAAGGTCGATGTGGGCCTGCTTGCCCTTCTCGGTCCCACCGCGGGGGACGCCTTCGCCCGTAGAGGCGCCCACGGCGGCGGGGAGGTCCGCGCGCAAGGTCCGGTCTAAAGCTGCAAGCCTCAGGTCCGCTGACTGGCCGTTCAACGGCGCGAGGCTGAGCTGAACCTCCTCGTGGTCCGGTCCACCATAGGCGCAAGCCTGACCGTCAGCAGACCCAGCGGTGCGGGTCAGGTCCTCAACCCGATCTGGGCACGAGAGCCGATCGCCCACGTGCAGAGCATGGCTTGCGAACACGCCACCCCTGTCGCCTCCGAACTTCTTGGGATGGCATCCCGTGAGTGCGAGAAGACAGATAAACACCAAGCCAGAGCGCTGAGATCGCATCGCTTCCCCCTATCAAGTCGGGAGAAGGCTCAACCGGCTGCCGCAGCCAGTCCAGTGAATTCGCCGTAAGCGAGGGTGGCCCTAAGCCACCGTTCCCCACTCAGGTAATGTGCTTCACAGCCACGGGATCGGAGGCTGGGAAGGTCTCCTCGACGCCCTCGTCCAGCAATTCGTCACGCCGGCGGTGTGCGTGGTCGTGGCCGTGCTCATCCAGCTCTTCGCTCTCCGGCGTCAGGTCGCCGGCCGCCTTATCGTCGTCTTCGTGCGGACGGGTCTTGGGATCGTCGGTCTGCATGGCTCAATCCTTGTAATGGAGTTCGCGCAGGTCATCGTCGGACAGGGTGTCCGACTCCATATCCGCGGCGCTGGAACTCGCGCCAGCCGCGTCTTCCAGGTCGCCTGCGTAGGTCAGGTCGACTTCGTTGGGGTCGGTCCGGCCAATCTTGTCGGTCAGATCGGGATCGTTGGAGCCGAGGTCGTTCTCATCGTCGGGGTCTTCGGCGGAGGAGCCTTCACCGTGACGCGCCTTCAGGTCGTCGTCCTCTTCGTCGTCGTCATCCTCGTCAGAGGCCTCGGACACGATCTCGTCGTCGTCCATGTCCTCGCCGATCTCGCCTTCCTCGTCGCTGCGGTCGCCGACCCTGCTGGTGACGTCGTAGACGTCGGGAATGTCCTCGAACTGCTCGGCGTCTTCCTTGCCGCTGTACTCCACGGAGTCGAGGTTGGTGTTGTCTTCGTCGAAAACCTCCGCCACGTCCTGGTCGTCGTATTCGGGGACATCGACCATGGGCGCGCGCTCCTTCGCTATTCCGCCGCTGCCGCAAGCGGCTGCGGGTTTGCGGGAAAACTCTGCCCTTCGCTATCCGTTCCTGGCTTGGCGGCGGCGCCGGACCCTGGTGGAGCATATCGTATGAGCGTTCACGTCCGTACCGCGACGCGGGGAGATGCAGCCCTGATCGCCGCCCTCATCCGCGAACTCGCCGTCTACGAACGGCTGGAAGCCGAAGCCCGCGCCACGCCCGCCGACATCGAGGCCGCCTTGTTCGCGCCCGCCCCGCGCGCCTTCTGCGAGATCGCGGAGGTGGATGGGGAGGCGGTCGGCTTCGCGCTCTGGTTCTACAACTTCTCCACCTTCGTCGGCCGCTCTGGCCTCTACCTGGAGGACCTGTTCGTGCGGCCCCAGGCGCGTGGGCGGGGCGCCGGCAAGACGCTGCTGAAGGCGCTCGCCCAGCGCTGCGTGGCGGAGGGGCTCGGGCGGATGGAGTGGGCGGTGCTGGACTGGAACGCGCCGGCGCTGGCCTTCTACGACGCGCTGGGATCGCGCAGCATGGACGACTGGCGGATCCGGCGGCTCACCGGCGAGGCGCTGAAGGCGCTGGCCCAGGGCTGACGCGCTTGCCCGCATCGGCTGTGAAGGCTAGACCGCCGCGGTCCTGGCCTTGACCGGCCCCATCCACATCGCTCCTAACCCAATCGCTTCTGGAGGCCTCATGGCTCGCGCGAAGATCGCCCTCATCGGCGCCGGCATGATCGGCGGCACCCTGGCCCACGTGGCCGCGCGCGAGGAGCTCGGCGACGTCATCCTGTTCGACATCGCGGAGGGCACGCCCCAGGGCAAGTCGCTGGACATCGCCGAGGCCACCAGCGTGTTCGGCTCCGACGTCGCGCTGCGCGGCGCCAACGCCTATGAGGACATCGCCGGCGCCGACGTCTGCATCGTCACCGCAGGCGTCCCCCGCAAGGCGGGCATGAGCCGCGACGACCTGCTCGGCATCAACCTCAAGGTCATGAAGGCGGTGGGGGAGGGCATCAAGGCGCACGCGCCGGACGCCTTCGTGATCTGCATCACCAACCCGCTGGACGCCATGGTCTGGGCGCTGCGGCAGTTCTCGGGCCTCAAGCCCGAGAAGGTCGTGGGCATGGCCGGCGTGCTGGACAGTGCGCGCTTCGCCTACTTCCTGTCCGAGAAGCTGGGCGTGTCGGTGCAGGACGTGCACGCCTGGACGCTCGGCGGCCACGGCGACGACATGGTGCCCATGACCCGCCACTCCACCGTCGGCGGCCTGCCGCTGAACGTGCTGGTGGAGCAGGGCATGCTGAGCCAGGAGGACCTGGACGCCATCGTCAAGCGCACCCGCGGCGGCGGTGGTGAGATCGTCGCCCTGCTCAAAACCGGTTCGGCCTTCTACGCTCCGGCCGAGAGCGCCATCGCCATGGCGTCCAGCTACCTGAAGGACAAGAAGCGCGTCCTCCCCGCCGCCGCCCACCTCACCGGCCAGTACGGCCTGTCGGACATGTACGTCGGGGTCCCGGTGGTGATCGGCGCAGGCGGCGTGGAGCGCGTCATCGAGTTCCCGATGGACGAGACCGAGAAGGCCATGTTCGCCAAGTCGGTGGACTCGGTGAAGGGCCTGGTGGAAGCCTGCAAGGGGATCGACGAGAGCCTGAAGGGATGAGTGTTGGATTGACTAAAAAGCGCAGTCTCCTATAGTCCTCACCTAACGCCCGCGAGGTCACTCGCGGGCGCTTCGTTTTTTGCGAACGCACGCTTGCGGCTCGCTGACTGACAAGGTTCCTCTCCCATGTACGCGGTGATCAAGACCGGCGGTAAGCAGTACCGGGTGCAGCCGGGCGACCTCCTGGTGGTGGAGAAGCTCGAGGCTGAGCCGGGTGCGGAGGTCTCCTTCGACCAGGTGCTGATGCTCGGCGGCGAGGGCGGCGACGTGACGGTGGGCGCGCCCGTGGTCGAAGGCGCGGTGGTCACCGGGACCTTCATCGAGACCCGCAAGGGCGAGAAGGTCTACACGGTCAAGAAGATCCGTCGCCAGGGCCACCGTCGTCAGAAGAACCACCGCCAGCAGGAGAGCGTGGTGCGTATCACCGGCCTCAGCGGCGCCGGTGCGGACCATAGGTGGGACGGTGAGGTCGACCTCACCTCCCGCGCCGTCCTTCGCGAGCGGGCCCGCAACCTGGCGCCACGCGCCAATGCGCCGATCGCCGACGACCACGCCCTGGTCGAAGCGTAAGCAGGAGATACAGCAATGGCTCACAAGAAGTCTGGCGGCTCCTCCCGCAACGGGCGCGACTCCGACGGCCGCCGCCTCGGCGTGAAGAAGTTCGGCGGTGAGTTCGCGCTCGCCGGCAATATCCTCGTTCGCCAGCGCGGCACCAAGTTTTGGCCGGGGACCAATGTCGGCCTGGGCCGGGACCACACCCTGTACGCCACCGAGACCGGTGCGGTGAAGTTCACCACCAAGCGCAACGACCGCACCTACGTTTCCATCGTGCCGGCCAACGAGAACGCCTCGGCCGAGCCCGCGCAGATGATGGCCGCCGAATAGAGCACGCGATCCGCCTTCCGGGTCGCACCTGAGCGATCCGGGCCGCAAGGTCAGTCCCGCGGGGGAGTCCGGATCACCGGGCTCCCCCGTCTTCGTTTCCCCCGTGCATGCGGACCGCGAGTGGTTCGGGAGGGGGAGCGATGGGTATCCAGGCAGGGCCAGTCAGGATCACGACACAGCGGCTGGTGCTTCGTCAGCCAATGCTTGAGGATGCGGTCTATGTCGCAGACCTCGCCAACGAGCCTGGGGTCGCGCGCATGACCACACGCGTGCCGCATCCCTACAACCTGGCCGATGCGCAAGCCTACCTCGCCGCGATGGTCGCCGCCGACCCTGCGGTGGAGCAAGCGTTCGCCCTGGACCATCCCGACTTCGGCGTCATCGGCATGGCCGGCCTGCATCCGGGCGAAGGACGCCACGCCGAACTCGGCTACTGGCTGGGCAGGACATTCCGGGGACGCGGTTTTGCGACAGAAGCCGTGCGTGCGTTGCTCACCTGGGCCGCGGCCGGTTGGGGCCGGCGCGCGCTGGTCTCCAGCCACTTCATCGACAACGCCGGCTCTGGACGCGTGCTGGAAAAGGCCGGCTTCCTCTACACCGGCGAGTTGCGCGAGCGGTTCAGCCTTGGGCGTGGCCAGACGGTGGCGACCCGGATGATGGTCTGGCTGGCGTGAGCGCCGCCGCTCATCCTGGCTCCACGCCGCACCAGCCCGGCAGGTAGCGCGCCTCGTCGCCGCGCGCGAGTTCCAGCGCTTTCACAAGAGCGCCGGCGAAGTCGCTCGAAACCGCGTCGTGATCGATCCTCCGGCGCAGGAAGTCGGCCCAGATGAACTCCGAGAAGGGCTTGTCGGTCTTGGCGAACCCTCCCGAACGGCGGAGCTGGCCGGCCAGGCTGCGGTAGGGATCGTCGGCCATGTCGGCGAGCGACTTGGGGACGTCCGACAGCTCGCACCGCCGGCCCTTGTGGTCGTAGGCGTGGCACCAGCCGCTGTTGTCCAGCACCGTCCAGAACGCGGCCTTCTCCACCTGGCTGAGGTCCGACAGGATATAGACCTGCAGCGTCTTCTCGCCCTCGTCCATCAGGGCGCGCGCCAGGTGATGGTGGTCCACGACGTAGAAGCGACCCTTGGGACCGATCACGGTCGGCACGGCGTGGCGGCCGAGTATCTTCAGCCGCTTGTCTGTCTTGGCCTCGCGCCACTGTCGCCGCTTGGCCGCCACCTCATGCAGGCCGACGGTCATCTGTGTCGGGCGGAGTTCGGCGATCTCCACCTCGTTCACCGTGGGGTCGCGCATCATCGGGCTCCGTGGATCAAAATGGGAGAGAGGCCCTAACCTCTACGCAGGGCGCGGAATAGTCGTTTCAGGTCGAGCCCGCCGCCGGACAAGGCGCCTGCGCGAAACGCCTGGCCGCAGAGCCACACCACCAGGGCGGCTGTGGCGGCGATCTCCACCAGCCCCGCCACCGCCTGCCATGCCGGCAGGCCGGCGGCGACGCGCGCGGTCATCAGGAAGGGTGTGAACGGCGGCACGAAGGACAGGGCGGTGATCACCGGCGCATCCGGCCGCTGCACCGCGGTGGTCAGGAACAGGATGGGAATGCTGAGCATGATCATCAGCGGCCCGAGCAGGGTCTGGGCCTCGCGCGTCGTCTCGCAGAACGCCCCGATGGCGGCGAACAGCGACGCGTACATCAGATAGCCGCCGATGAAGAACAGGACGAAGTAGACGATCAGGCCATGGGTGCTGAGCGCCGACAGCACTTCTTGGACCTGTCCCGGTGCGCCGTGCAGCATCACCGCAAGGCCAAGCGCGCCCCAGACGCCCAGCACCGTGGCCGAGAGGGCCGCAACGCCGAGGATCTTGCCGCCGAGGATTTCCGGGATGGAGGCGCTGGACATCAGCACCTCCAGGATGCGGCCGGACTTCTCCTCGATCACGCTGTTCAGCAGGATGCCGGCGCCGGTCACCACGCTCATCCACAGCACGAACGCCGAGCCGAAAGCGGCAAGCCCCGGCGCCTGGTCGCGGAACGACACCTGGCCGCTGGTGCGCGGCGAGTAGCGGCGCACATCGGGCGCAGCCTGGTCCAGGGTGCGCAGCAGGACCGGGGAGACGCCCTGGGCCGACAGTCGCGCCTGGCGCATGCGCGAGGCCGCCACAGCCTGGATCGTCCCCGTGAGGCCCGGATCGCCGAGGTCGCGGCTCCAGACATCCAGCCGAAGCTGGCTCGAAGTGCCGGAAACGATCACGCCCGCATCCAAGGCGCGGCCTCGTCCATCCTTCCCGCCAAGCGCCGCACGCAGGGCCTTGGCCGCCTGCTCCGGCGAGACCGCCGCCTGAGCGGCCGCTGGCGCGGGGACGATGCTGGCCAGCGGGCTCGGTCCGCCGAGCGCCGGCGCTAGCGCATCCGCGAAGCCGGAACGGGAGAGGTCGACGATGGCGAGCCGCGGCGGCGGCGCTGTGGACTGCACCGCCCGCGAGCCGCCCAGCATGGTGAAGCCGATCACCAGCGGCGCTATGCACAGCGAGATCCAGAACCCCGGCGTCTTCAAATAGCTGAGATACTCGCGCCGGGCGATCATCAGCAGCCGTCTCACGCCTCATCTCCCGCGTCCTGGGTCAGCACGATGAAGGCGTCGTGCAGGGTAGGAGCCTCCACCCGAAACTGGGTAAGATCCAGGTCGCGCTGGAACGCCGCCTTCAGCGCCGCCTGAGGCTCGGCCCCGCGGGCAAGCGTGGCCGCAAGCGAGCGGGCGCCGGTATGGGCGTCACGGTTCTCGTTCACCGCGACGATCCCCGGCAGCGCCTTCGCCTGAGCCAGCGTGAGCTCGCCCTCCAGCAGCATGCGCTGGGGCACGCAGGCGCGGGCTTCTTCCACCGTGCCGTCGAACACCTTGGCCCCGCGCGCCATCAGCACCACCCGCCGGCACAGCCGCTCGGCATGGGCCATGACATGGGTGGAGAAGATCACCGTGGAGCCCTGGTCGGCGAGGCCGCGGATCAACCCCTCCAGCCCCTGCTGGTTCACCGGGTCGAGCCCTGAGAACGGCTCGTCCAGGATCACGAGCTCGGGCGCGTGGGCGATGGCGCAGACCAGTTGCACCTTTTGCGCCATGCCCTTTGACAGCGCCTTCATCGGCCGGTTCAAGACCTCGCCCAGCCCCTGCGCCTCCAGCAATTCTGCGCCACGACGGCGGGCTTGGGCGGCCGGCATGCCTTTCAGGCCCGCGAAGAACACCACCGCCTCCAGGGGCGTCATGCGGCGGTAGAGCCCACGCTCCTCGGGCAGGAAGCCGATGCGGTCGCGCACCTGGGTCACATCGCCTCTCGCACCCAGTACGACGATGTCGCCCGATGTCGGCGGGATCAGGCCCAGCACCATGCGCAAGGTGGTGGTCTTGCCCGCCCCGTTGGGGCCCAGGAACCCGAAGATGCAGCCGGGCTCGACGGAGAACGACAGCGCCCGCACCGCGCGGAAATCGCCGTATCGCTTCTCGACACCCGCCAGTTCAAGCGCCGAACTCATTCTGCGTCGCCTCCGTCGGAGTCGTGGCGTGGTGCAGACCGCCCGCTCCTGCCGGCATGACCGAACGCCTTCTTGCGGAGCAGGCCGCCGCGCGACGGCGGTCTGCGCGGCTCAGGAGCCTCGCCCGCGACCTTGGCGCGGATTTCCTTGAGCTTGCGCTGCTGCAGGTTGGAGAGTGCGTGGTCGCGGTCGCCCTTCTCAGGGTCGGCGAAGGCTCGGCCATAGGTGTCGAGCCGAGTTTCCACGCTGTCCAGGAATTCACCCTCCCAGCCGGAGACCGGGGCCTCGGCCGCCTTCAGCCGACGGATCAGCCGAAGCGCCCGCGCCTTCTTCATCAGCCCGAAGCTTTGCCATGCTTCGTGTGCGGCGCCCATCCGAGTTTCTTCGGCCCCCCAGGTCGAAGCGGCGTGCGCGAAGCACTACTTGTCGCCGCATGGCCATCGACACCGTCGATCCAGAACGCAACCGCCGGACCGGTCGGGTGCGCCGCTTCGCCCAGGTGGGGGCGGGGTTGGCGGGCGCCGGTGCGGCCTATGGCGCGAACCGGTTGTTCGGGGGCGACGACGCCGATGTACGTAACGCCAAGGCGCTGAAGGCGGCGCTGGGCGGACTTAAAGGGCCGCTCATGAAGGCGGCGCAGATGTTCGCCACCGTCCCCGACCTGCTGCCGCCCGAGCTCGCCGCGGAGTTCGCCGAGCTGCAGACCAATGCGCCGTCCATGGGGCGCCCGTTCGTGCGCCGTCGCATGGCCGCCGAGTTGGGGCCTGACTGGGAGAGCCGGTTCAAGAGCTTCGACCTTGACGCCGCAGCCGCCGCCTCGCTCGGCCAGGTCCACCGCGCCACCGCGCTGGACGGAACACCGCTGGCGGTAAAGCTGCAGTATCCCGAGATGCAGAGCGCGGTGGAGAGCGACCTGAGCCAGCTGGGCGCAGCGCTCGCCCTGTTCCGCCGAGTGGAGCGGGCGCTGGACCCGTCAGAAATCCTGGTGGAGATCGGCGACCGCCTGCGCGAGGAGCTGGACTATACCCGCGAAGCGAAGGCCATGCGGCTATACGCGGGCTTCTTTGCAGGTCGACATGACATAGCTGTTCCGGAGCCGTTGGAAGCGCTGAGCACGCGGCGCCTGCTGACCATGAACTGGCTGGACGGGCGCGGGCTGATGGCCTTCAAGGGCGCCTCGCTCGAGGTCCGCAACCGGGTGGCGAGCCTGCTGTTCCAGGCCTGGTGGGGCCCGATGATCCAGCTCGGAGTCATCCACGGCGACCCGCACCTTGGAAACTACACGCTGACCCAGGACGCCGAGCGCCTGAACCTGCTGGACTTTGGCTGCGTGCGCATCTTCCCGCCACGGTTCGTGGCGGGCGTGGTGCGGCTGTTCCATGCGCTGTCCAGTGGCGACCGCGCCGAGCAGCGGGCGGCCTACGAGAGCTGGGGGTTCCTCGGCATCAAGGACGAGCTGGTGGACGTGCTGAACCTTTGGGCGCGCTTCATCTACGGTCCGATCCTGGACGACCGGGTGCGCACGGTGGCCGACGGCGTCGCGCCCGGCGAGTACGGCCGGCGCGAGGCGTTCGCTGTGCGCCAGGCGTTGAAGGACAAAGGGCCAGTCAAGATCCCCCGCGAGTTCGTGTTCATGGACCGCGCCGCCATCGGCCTCGGCTCCGCCTTCCTCCACCTGGAGGCGGAGATGAACTGGCGCGATCTGTTCGAGGCGTCGGTGGCGGGTTTTGACGAGCAGGCGCTCGCCGCCCGCCAATCGGCGGCGCTTGCGGCGGTCGGCTTATAGCCGCCGTTGTCGCCTCTCCGGCGGAGGCGCGGCGATGGGTGTCGACATCGGTTGAGCCCCTAACCTCCGGCGTCTATGACCTCACCGAACGGAGCACCCCACATGTCCAAGGTCGAGGCGAAGCTGGCTGAGCTCGGCGTCGCGCTTCCAGCGCCCGTCGCGCCCATCGCTAATTACGTGCCCTTCGTGATCACCGGCGACTTGCTGCACATCTCCGGCCAGGTGTCCTTGGGCGAGGGCGGCGGCATCACCGGGATCGTGGGGGCCGAGATCGACCTGGCCACCGCGCAGCGGGCCGCCCGCCTTTGCGGAATTAACCTCATCGCCCAGATGAAGCTGGCCGCAGGCGACCTCGACCGGGTGGCGCGCATCGTCAAGCTCGGCGGCTTTGTGCAGGCGGGACCGGAGTTCTTCGACATCCCCGCCGTCATCAACGGCTGTTCGGATCTGATGGTGGATGTCTTCGGCGACGCCGGCCGCCACGCCCGCGCCGCCGTGGGCGTATACCGCCTGCCGCGCAACTTCGCGGTGGAAGTCGATGCGGTGGTAGAACTTCGGTCGTGACCCCCGGCGGCCTCATCGCTGCGGCGACCGGGTGAGCGGCGCGCCCGAACCCCAGGTCAGCGTCCACTCGGCCATCGCCGAAATTGGC